>NZ_JBWOMN010000041.1:0-27885 GCF_056449545.1 Oceanicella sp.
TGACGATGGCGCGGCGATACAGGCGCCAGGTGGCGTGGGCCAGCACCGGCAGCGCCACGGCGAGGCCGATGAAGGCCGGCAGCGCGGCGATGGTCAGCGTGCCCGCGACCAGGACCCCCCAGCCCGCCATCACCGCCGGATTGGCGGCCACCGCCTTCACCGAGGTGGCCGCCGCCACCGAGGCCCGGCGTTCCCCGTCGAGCAGCAGCGGCAGCGAGAACACGCTGATCGACATGGCGAGGATGGCGAAGATCATGCCGGCGCCGTTGCCGACCAGGATCAGGGTCAGACCCTCGGGGGCATTGTAGATGCCCGCCAGGAAGGCGCGGATCGAGCTGGGGGCCTCGGGGCCCATGATCGCGCCGTGGATCGCCCAGGCGGTGGCCAGCCAGGCGACGAAGATCGCCAGCAGCGCCCCGGCGATGGTCAGGATCGGGACCAGCGACGGGCCGCGCAGCACCGCCAGCGCGTCGCGCCATGTGGGGTCCTCGCCCAGTTCGCGGCGGCGCGACAGTTCGAACAGCCCGACCGCGGCGATGGGGCCGATCAGCGCGAACCCCGCCAGCAGCGGGAAGACCAGCGGCAGCAGCGCGCCGCCGGAGGTCGCCGCCACCAGCGCCGCGCCGATCACCGGATAGATCAGCGCCAGAAAGAAGTTATGGCTGGGCTTGGCGAGGAAATCGCCGAAGCCGGCGCGCATCGCCGCCGTGAGGTCGCGGAATTCCAGCCGTCGGACGGCGAAGGTGGGGATCGGGTCTTGCGACAGGCTTTGCGGGGCCGTGACATCCATGATTGCGCGCCTTCCCAAACCGCCCGTTTCCGGGGAACGCATGGGGGGCGCGCCCCTTCGGGCCTTGCGCAACCAGTCTACACCGGCGGGCGATCGCGCCCGATCAACCCCGCACACGATGCTGTTTTCATGTCCCGGCCCCCCCTTGGCGCAAAGGGTGACGCAATGGGATCAGACCCCCTGACGGATCGCCGCGGTGTGCGCGGGGGCGTCCCACAGCCGCGTCAGTTCATCGTCGAGCCGGGTCAGCGTCACCGAGCAGCCGGCCATGTCGAGCGAGGTGCAGTAATTGCCCACCAGCGAGCGCGCGACCTTCAGGCCGCGGGCCTCGCAGGCGCGGCGCGCCGCCTCGAACATCAGATACAGTTCCATCAGCGGGGTGCCGCCCATGCCGTTGACCAGCAGCAGCATGTCCTCGCCCGCGCCCGCGCCCAGCGATGCGCAGATGGCCTCGACCAGCTCCTCGGCGATGGCGTCGGCGGAGGCGAGACCGACGCGCCGGCGCCCGGGTTCGCCATGGATGCCGACGCCCATCTCCATCTCGGCCTCGCCGATGTCGAAGGTGGGGCGCCCGGCGGCGGGCACGGTGCAGGAGGTCAGCGCCACGCCCATGGAGCCCGACGCGGCGCTGATGCGCGACCCGAGCGCCTTGCACGCGGCGAGGTCGTCGCCGCGTTCCGCCGCCGCGCCGACCATCTTTTCGAGGATCACCGTCGCCGCCACGCCGCGCCGCCCCTGGGAATGCAGCGAGCTTTCCACCGCCACGTCGTCATTGGTGAGCACGGTTTCGGACGGGCCGTCATGCATTTCGGCGGCCATTTCGAAATTCATGATGTCGCCGGCGTAGTTCTTGACGATCCACAGCACCCCGGCGCCGCCATCCACGGCCTCGGCCGCCGCCAGCATCTGGTCGGGGGTGGGCGAGGTGAACACCTCGCCGGGGCAGGCGGCGTCGAGCATCCCCATGCCGACAAAACCGCCATGCATGGGTTCATGCCCCGATCCGCCGCCGGAGATCAGCGCCACCTTGCCTTTGACCGCCCCGCCCTTGCGGGCGATGAATTTCGGATCGTGGGAAATTTCGACGATGTCGTGATGCGCGGCGCCAAAGCCATGAAGGCTTTCGGCGAGCACGTCATCCACGGCGTTGATGAGCTTTTTCATTGTCTCGGTCTCCCTGTGGCGGTTCTTTTCAATGCGTTACCGGGGCGCGCTTGCGGCGCAGACAGCGCGGATCATCACCATGGACGACATGGCGCCGGGGTCGATATGGCCGATGGCGCGCTCGCCCAGAAACGCCGCGCGGCCTTTGGCGGCGCGGATGTTGCGGGTGGCCTCGACGCCGGCCTCTGCGGCGGCGTTGATCTTCGCGCGCAGGGTCGCGGGGTCGTCGCCGGCGGCGGCGCCGGCGCGCAGGGTCTCGGCCACCGGGATCAGCACGTCGAGCATGGTCTTGTCGCCGAGTTCGGCCTTGCCGCGTTTCTGGATCGCCGCGACGCCGTCCGAGACCATCGCCGCCACCTGCGCGGCGGTCCAGTCATCGCCGGCGCCGGGGGTCCTGGCGGCGGCGAGGAAAAAGCTGGAGATCAGCGGGCCGGAGGCGCCGCCGATGGTGCTGAGCAGCTTCATGCCGATGGCTTTCAGCGCCTGATCGGCGGGCTTGTCGGCGATGTCGGGGGCCAGCGCGATCAGCGTGTCGGCCCCGCGCTTGACGTTGTGAAAATGATCGCCGTCGCCGATGGCGCGGTCCAGGCTCTCGATGTCCGATTCCGCGGCGATCAGCGCGTCGCGGGCGGCCTTGGCGCAGATCAGGATGGTTTGGGTGGACATGGCGGCTCCTCGGCTGCTGGCTGGCGATCGGGGCGCCAGATGAGCGCAGGGGGGCAAGCCTTGTCAACGAGGTTCGCGGCGCGTCAGGAGATCGTCACCCGCGCGCCGGTTTGCGCGGCCTCGGCGATGGCGTGGATGACGCGTTCGTAATGCAGGGCGGCCTGGATGTCGGTGTCGACCGCGCCCAGGCCGGCGGCGGCGCGCAGGAAATCCCGGGCCTCGATGGTTTTCTGGTCCTGAAACCCCAGCCCGTGCCCGGGCGCGGGCACGAAGGCGGCGAATGGCGGGTGCTCCGGGCCGGTGAGGATGGTCTTGAAGCCCTGTTGGGATTTCGGGCCTTCGTTGCGATAGATCTGCAATTCGTTCATGCGTTCCTGATCATAGACGATCATGCCCTTGTCGCCATGCAGTTCGAAGCCGAGGCGGTTCTTGCGCCCCCACGCGACGCGCGACGTGACCAGCACGCCCTGCACGCCGCTGGAGAACCGCACCAATGCGCTGGCGATGTCTTCGTTTTCCACCGCGCCGCGCCCGCCCTCGGGTTTCGGGCGCGTCGCATGGACGGTCTGCATGTCGGCGACGAGGCTGTCGACGGGGCCGAGCAGGGCGCAGGCGAGGCTGACCAGATGGCAGCCGAGATCGCCGAGCGCGCCGAGCCCGGCCTCGGATTTGCGGCACCGCCAGGTCCAGGGGGTGTCGGGGTCGGCCTGATAATCCTCGTCCACGGCGCCGCGAAAATGCAGCGGGCGGCCGATGGCGCCCTCCGCCAGCAGGTTTCGGGCGTGGAGGAAGGCGGGGTTGCGGGTGTAGTTGTAGCCGATCATCGAGACGAGTCCCGCCGCCTTCGCCGCCGCGGCCATGCTTGCGGCGTCGGCCAGCGTCAGGGCCAGCGGCTTTTCGCACCAGATGTGCTTTTTGGCGGCGGCGGCGGCCAGCGCCATGTCGCGATGCAGCTTGTTGGGGGTGGTGATCGACACCACGTCAACGCGCGGATCGTTGATCGCCGCGCGCCAGTCGTCGCCGGCGCGCGCGAAACCGAATTGCGCGGCCATGGTCCGGGCGCGCGCCAGCGGCTGGTCGCAGAGGATTTCGAGCCGCGGTTTGGGAACGTCGCCGAACACCGGCTGCACGGCGTTGTAGGCGAGCGCGTGGGACTTGCCCATGAAACCGGCGCCGATCAGCGCCACGCCCAGCGTCTTGGTCATGACGTTGCCTTTCAGACGAGCCGCACGCTGCGCCCGGTGCGCATGGATTCAAGCGCCGCGTCGGCCAGGACCAGCGCCGCCAGCCCGTCGGCGCCGCCGGGGCGCGGGGCCTCGCCCGCCGCGACGCAGGCCACGAAATGCGCCAGTTCGTCGCGATAGGCGGTGGCGTAGCGCTCCATGAAGAAATCCAGCAGCGGATCCGCGAGGTAGCCGGCCCCGGTGGCCACGGTGACGGTGGAGGGGCGCAGGTTCTCGGCGCTGGCCATGCCGCGAGAGCCGTGGATTTCGGCGCGCTGGTCGTAGCCGTAGCTGGCGCGCCGGGAATTCGTGATCACAGCCATGCGCCCGCTAGCCGTGCGCAGGGTGGCGACGGCGCTGTCGATGTCGCCGGCCGCGCCGATGGCGGGATCGACGAGCGCGGCGCCGGTGGCCGTGACCTCGGCGATCTCCTCGCCCAGCAGGAAACGGGCCATGTCGAAATCATGGATCATCATGTCGCGGAACAGCCCGCCGGAGCGCGCGAT
This sequence comes from Oceanicella sp., assembly GCF_056449545.1. Classification (NCBI taxonomy): domain Bacteria; kingdom Pseudomonadati; phylum Pseudomonadota; class Alphaproteobacteria; order Rhodobacterales; family Paracoccaceae; genus Oceanicella; species Oceanicella sp. The sequence continues at coordinate 4,350 of NZ_JBWOMN010000041.1, forward strand.
GTAGTCGAGCGGCGGCGGCGAGGGGTCGCGCGAGGTGATCTGCACCATTTCCACCTCGCCGATGGCGCCCTCGGCGATTTTCGCCTGCAGGGCGGCGAAATTCGGGTCGAAGCGGCGGTTGAAGCCGACCATCAGCGGGGCGTTGGCTTGGGCGACCACCGCGAGGCAGTCGCGCACCCGCGCGGCGTCGAGATGGATGGGCTTTTCGCAGAACACGGCCTTGCCGGCGCGCGCCGCCTGTTCGATCTGCTCGGCGTGCAGATCGGTGGGGGTGGCGATGATCACCGCGTCGATGGCGTCGTCGGCCATGATCGCATCGACCGAGGCGCGGCGCGCGCCGGTCAGCGCGGCCACCTTGTCGGCGGCGGCGTCAACGGGGTCGAACACGGCGTCGAGCCGCGCGCCTTGCAGGTCCTTCACGGCGCGGGCATGGGTCTGGCCGATGCGCCCGGCGCCGAGCAATCCAAAACGAAGCATGTCGGGGGTTCCCATGGGGTCAGGTTGCGTCGCGCTCGGCGATCCAGTTGTGGTCGGGGTGGTTCTGAAACCGCCATTTGCGCAGCGGTCCGGCCATGACGTTGAGGTAATACATCTCGTAGCCATAGGGCGCGCCGCAGGGGTGGTGGCCCCTGGGGACCAGCACCACGTCGTGATCGGCGACGGCCATGGTTTCGTCCAGCGCGCCGTCCTCGGTGAACACCCGCTGAAATCCGAAGCCCTGGGCGGGGTTCAGGCGGTGGTAGTAGGTTTCCTCCAGACAGGTCATGCGCGGAAAGTCGTCCTCGTCATGACGGTGCGGCGGGTAGGAGGACCAGTTGCCCGCCGGCGTGAACACCTCGGTGACCAGCAGGCTGTCGGCGACGTCGCTCTCCTCCATGGCGATGGGGTGAATGTAACGGGTGTTGGCGCCCTTGCCGCGGGTCTCCAGGGCCAAGTCGTCGAGGATGCGCGCCGCGTGGCCGCCCTTGCCGGGCGCCGAGCACACGGCGAGCGTGCAGGCGGTGGTGGCGGTGGCGCGCCAGCCGGCATGGTCGGGGATGTAGACGCAATGGGGCCTGGTGCGTTCGAAAACGTCCATGCGCTCGCCGCGTTCGCCGAAATCCACCGGGGCGGGGCCGGTGGCGGCGATATTCGCCTTGCCCTCGACCAGCACCAGGATGACCTCGCGGTCACCGGTGGATTCGGCGACGCTTTCGCCCGGTTTCAGGCGGTGCAGGGCGAAGCCCACATAGCCCCAGCCGGCGTTTTCGGGGGTGATGTGGTGAATCCGTCCGGCGGTCCCGGCGGGTTTGCGCAGCAGGTCAGGCATTGGGGGTCTCCGGATTTGCGCCGGCGTCGAGGCCGGCTTCGCGGGCCATGGCGGCGAGGCGCGCCAACCCGAGGCGCTGATAGTCCCCGGGGTTGCGGATGGCGGGGTCCTGTTCGGCCTCGATCACCAGCCAGCCCTGATAGCCGTGTTCGGCGGCGATGCGCAGCACCGGCGCGAATTCGACGCCGCCCTCGGGGTCGCCGGGCACGGTGAACATGCCCCGGCGCACGCCTTCGAGGAAGGAGAGCTTTTCGGCCATGACCTGATCGCGGATCGCCGGGCGCACGTTCTTGGCGTGGATATGGGCGGTGCGGGGCATGTATCTGCGCGCCAGTTCGCCCGGATCGCCGCCGCCCATCCAGCAATGGCCGGTGTCGAGCAGCAGTTTCGTTTCCGGCCCGGTCGCGGCCATGAAGGCGTCGATCTCGTCGGGGGTCTCGACGATGGTGCCCATGTGGTGATGATAGACCAGCGTCAGGCCCTCGGCTGCGCAGTGGCGGGCGATTTCATCCATGGCGGCGCCGAAGGTTTGCCATTGGTTTTCGGGCAATGCAGGGCTTTGTTCAAGCGGAATGTCATCCTTGCCATGGATGGCGTTCGAGGTCTCGCAGACGATGCAGACCTTGCAGCCCATGGCTTTCAGCAGGTCCAGATGCGGCTGGATCGCCCGTTTTTCCGCCTCGACGCTTTGCGTCAGCAGGTTCAGCGAATGCCAGCCCGACACGAAGCGCAGCCCATGCGGGGCCAGGGCGGCTTTCAGGGCCGCCGGGTCGGCGGGCATCTTGTGGCCCTTCTCGATGCCGTCAAAGCCGATCTCGCCGGCCTCGCGCAGGCAGGTTTCCAGCGGGATGTCGGCGCCGAGACGCTGGTCGTCATCGTTGGACCAGGCGATGGGGTTGGTTCCGTAAAGGATCATCGGCATTGTCCTGTCAGCCCGCGTCCTGCCGGGTTTTCGTATGTTGTTCGTAGGCTTCGCGGGCGGCCTTCACCTGCGCGCGAGGCGAAATCTCGGGCACCGCCACGTCCCACCAATGGCCGCCGGCCTCGGTGGCGGCGAGCGGGTCGGTGTCGATGACGATGGCGCAGCTGCGCGTGGCGGCGCGGGCGCGGGCGAGCGCCGATTCAAGCTCGGCGATCGTGGCGACCTTCTCGGCGATCGCGCCCATCGACGCGGCATGGGCGGCGAAATCTATCGCGGACGGCGTTTCGTGGCGGGCGGTGTCGAGCAGGTTGTTGAAGCTTTCGCCGCCGGTGGCCATCTGCAGGCGGTTGATGCAGCCGAAACCGCGATTGTCGAGGATCACCACGATGATCTTCAGGCCCAGCATGACGCTGGTCGCCAGTTCCGAATTGGCCATCATGTAGGACCCGTCGCCGAGCATCGCCACGATCTCGCGATCGGGCAAGGCCATGGCCGCGCCAAGCGCGCCGGCGATCTCGTAGCCCATGCAGGAAAACCCGTATTCCATGTGGTAGCCGTTGGGCCGCGCGGTCTTCCACAGCTTGTGCAATTCGCCCGGCAGCCCGCCCGCGGCGCCAAGCAGCACGGCGTCGTCGCCCATGGCCCGCTGCACCGCGCCGATCACCTGCGCGTCGCTGGGCAAGGCGTTGGAATGGGGATCGTCGGGGGGCGCGGTGGCGGCGTCGACGGCGGCGATCCACGCCGATTTCAGGCCCGGGTCGGGGGGCGCGAACGCGGTGTCGCCAAGGGCCGCGTCAAGGTCTTCGAGCGCCGATCTGGCGTCGGCGATCAGCGGCAGGGCGCCGCGCTTGCGGGCGTCGAAACCGGCGATGTTGATCCCGAGGATCTTTCGCTCCGGGTTCTGGAACAGCGACCAGCTTCCGGTGGTAAAGTCTTGAAAACGCGTGCCGAGTCCGATCACCAGATCGGCGGTTTCGGCCACCGCGTTGGCGCTGCTCGACCCGGTGACGCCGATGGAGCCGAGGTTCAGGGGATGATCCCATGGCAGCGCCGACTTGCCGGCTTGCGTTTCGGCCACCGGGATCGCGTGTTTCTCGGCGAAGGCGCGCAAGGCCTCGCAGGCCCGCGAATAATGCACGCCGCCGCCCGCGACGATCAGCGGGGCTTTCGCGGATCGGATCGCCGCGACCGCCGCGCCGAGTTCGCCGAGATCGGCGCGCGGGCGGCGGGGGCGCCAGACCCGCGGGGCGAAGAAGCTTTCGGGCCAGTCAAACGCCTCGGTCTGCACGTCCTGGCAGAATGCCAGCGTCACCGGGCCGCACGTCGCCGGGTCGCTCAGCGTCGCCATGGCGCGGGGCAGGGCGGCGAGCAGCTGTTCGGGGCGCGTGATGCGGTCGAAATAGCGGCTGACCGGGCGGAAGCAGTCATTGGCGGTGATCGTGGCGTCGGAAAAATCCTCGACCTGCTGGAGCACCGGGTCGGGCAGGCGCGAGGCGAACACGTCCGCCGGGACCAGCAGCAGCGGCAGGCGGTTGACATGGGCCACGGCGGCGGCGGTCGCCATGTTGACGGCGCCCGGGCCGATGGAACTGGTGACCATCATCGCGCGTCGCCGGTTCAGCGCCTTGGCATAGGCGATGGCGGCGTGGGCCATGGTCTGTTCGTTGTGGCCGCGCCAGGTGGGGAAATCATCGCCGGCGCCGTGCAGCGCCTCGCCCAGCCCGGCGACGTTGCCATGGCCGAAGATCGCCCAGCAGCCGGCGAGGAAGCGGTCGCCGTCCTCGTTCATCTGGTTGGCGAGGTAGCGGATCATCGCCTGCGCGGCGGTGAGGCGGATGGTCTTTCGGGTGGGGGTCGCGGGCCGGGTCATGCCGCCTGCTCCTTCTTGCGGCGCCTGCGCGCCTGGTCCCAGATATCGCACAGCGCGCGGAATTTCTCCGCCATGCGGTCCACGGCCTGCGCGTCGTCGATCTCGCCCGCCAGCCAGTCGCGCGCCGGGCCGGCGAAGATGGTGCGCCCGACGGCGAAGCCTTTCACCGCGTCAAAGCGCGCGGCGATGGCGAAGCTGGCGGCGAGATCTTGGGCCGGCGCGTCGAGCCCCAGCACCACAACCCCCCGGCAATGGGGGTCGTTGGCGGCGATGGCGGCGGCGGCGTTGGCCCAGGCGGCCTCGGTCTTCATGGGCTCGAGTTTCCACCAGTCGGGGAAAACGCCAAGGTCGTAATAGCGCCGGATCACCCGCGCGGCAGTGTCGTCATCCACCGGCCCGTTGCGCGAGGGGATGATTTCCAGAAGAAATTCAAGACGGTTGCGCCGGGCGGCCTCGGCCACGCGCATCACCGTCGCTTCCTGCGCCGCGGCGATGTCCGGGGCGTCGTCGGGGTGGTGGCAGCAAAGCAGCTTCACGACGTTTTCCAGCGGCCATTCGGTGAGCGCCGTGCCGTAGTCGAGGCCAAGCTCGGGTTCCAGTTCCAGCGGAAACGCGCCGGGGCGTTCCACCGGGCGGCCGATCCACAGCCCGGTTCCGGCGGCGCGATGCAGCGCCGCGCGTCCCAGCCGCCCGTCGCAGAGGATGCCGTAGCCGGGACGGCCCTGCGCCACCAGCCGCGCGGCTTCAAGGCACAGGAGCTTGAAATCGCCGATCCGGGCATGGGGGGCGCCGACCGCGTCGGCGAGCTGTTCGAGCTGGATGCGGTGGTCGAAGGCGAACACCCGCATCTGCGGCCAGGCGCCGCGCCGCGTGGTGGCCCAGTGCGCCTGTTCCAGCGCGCGATCCTTGCGCAGCGCCGGTTCGGGCACGCCGCGGGCGAGGAAAAACTCAAGCTCCGCCCAGCTTGGATAGGCCGGGGCGCAGCCATGGCGCGACACCGCCAGCGCCCCGCAGGCATTGGCGTAGGTGAGGCTGGTTTCCCAGCTTTCGTCGCGCAGCCAGCCGCGCAGCAGGCCCGACATGAAGCCGTCCCCGGCGCCGAGCACGTTGAAGACCTCGATGGGAAAGCCGGGGCCGGAGAGGCCTTCGTCGAGACTGTCGGGGATGGCGCCGGCGAAGGCGGCGGCGCCCATGGGGCCGCGCTTGCAGACCAGCGTCGCGTCGGTCAGCGCGCGCACGTTGCGCAGGGCGGCGATGGTGTCCGCGGCGCCGCCGGCGATGTGGAACTCCTCCTCGGTGCCGACGATCAGGTCGAACAGCGGCAGGGTGGCTTGCAGTTTTTCCGTCACCCGGGCGGATTCGATGAACCGGTTGTCGCCGTCGTCATGCCCCGACAGGCCCCAGAGATTGGGCCGGTAATCGATGTCGAGCGCGGTGCGCGCGCCGTTTTCGCGCGCCAGCCGCAGCGCCTTCAGGGTCGCGGATTCGACTTGCGGGTGCGACAGGTGGGTGCCGGTGGCGGTGACGCAGCGGGCGCGGGCGATGAAGGCGGGGTCGATGTCGGAGTCGCAAAGCGCCATGTCGGCGCAGTTTTCCCGGTAGAAGATCAGCGGAAAATTCTGCTGGTCGCGGATGCCCAGCAGCACCAGCGCGGTGAGCCGCTCGGGGTCGGTCCTGACGCCGGTCACGTCGACGCCCTCGGCGGCGAGGGTCTCGCGGATGAAGCGGCCCATGGGCTCGTCGCCGACCCGGGTGATCAGCGCCGATTTCAGCCCCAGGCGGGCGGTCCCGGCGGCCATGTTGGTGGGCGAGCCGCCGATGTATTTGGAAAAGCTCGCCATGTCCTCGAGCCGCCCGCCGACCTGCGCGCCATACAGATCCACAGACGAGCGCCCGATGGTGATCACGTCGAGCGCATCCATCACACCGTGCCCCCCAGCGAGCCTTCCAGCGAGGCCATTTCCTGACCGCCGGCCATCATGTCCTGCAATTGCTCGGCGGTGATGGCGCCGCGTTCGGCGGTGCCCAGCGTCTTGCCGCGGTTGAGCACGGTGAAACGGTCGCCCACGGCCATGGCGTGGCGCACGTTATGGGTGATGAACACCACGCCGATGCCGTTCTTGCGCACCCGGTCGATGGTGGCGAGCACATTGGCGGTCTGGCGCACGCCGAGCGCCGAAGTGGGTTCGTCGAGGATCAGCACCTTGGCCCCGAAATACACCGCGCGGGCGATGGCGACGGTCTGGCGCTCGCCGCCCGACAGGGTGCCCACCGCCTGGTCGGGTTCGCGCAGATGGATGCCCATGCGGGCCATTTCGGCCATGGTCACCTCGCCGGCGCGCCTGGCGTCGAAGCGTTTCAGCAGCCCGCGCCCCTTGGTGGGTTCGCGCCCCATCCAGAAATTGCGGGTCACCGACATCAGCGGGATCATCGCGAGATCCTGGTAGACCGTGGCGATGCCGGCGGCCATGGCGTCGCGGGGGCGATCGAAATGCACCTCGCGGCCCTCGACGAACAGCTGGCCGGAGGAGGGCTTGTGCACCCCCGACATGGTCTTGATGAAGGTGGATTTGCCGGCCCCGTTGTCGCCGAGCAGGCAGTGGCATTCGCCGGCGCGCACGTCGAAGGACACGCCCGACAGCGCGATGACGTTGCCGAAATGCTTGGCGATGTCGCGCATGTCGACGATCGGGGTCTTGCCGGGGGTCTTGCCGGGGGTCTGGCCGGGGGTCTGGCCGGGGGTCTGGGTCGTGTCGGTCATGTCAACGCTCCCCCGTCACGCGCTTGCGGATCATGTTGTTGAACATCACCGCCAGCAGCAGCATGGCCCCGAGGAACACCAGATACCAGTCCTGGTCGATGGGCGTGTAACTGAGCCCGATCAGCACCATGCCGAAGATGATGGCCCCGAAGAACGCCCCGATCGCCGACCCGTAGCCGCCCGTCAGCAGGCAGCCGCCGATCACCGCGGCGATGATGGCCTCGAATTCCTTCTGGAAGCCGCGCCGCGCGTCGGTCGATCCGCTGTCAAGCACGGTGATGATCGCCACCAGCGCCGCGCAGCAGGCGGTGAACATGAACAGCCCGGTCTTGACCCGCTTCACCGGCACGCCGGAATTGGAGGCGGCGGTGGCGTCGCCGCCAGAGGCGAAAATCCAGTTGCCCATGGGCGTGCGCAGCAGCACCCAGGTCGCGGCGGCGGTGATGGCGAGAAACCACAGGATCTCCATGGGCACGCCGGTGACTTTCGGATTGCCGTTCTTGAAGGTGTCGATCAGCCCGGCGCTCGCCAGCCAGGAGAACAGCGGCGTGAAGGCCTCGCCGCTGAAGGCGCCGGCGAGCCAGTCGCCCTCGACCGCGCCGCGCACGCCGCGCAGCTGGGTGGACCCGCCCGTCGCCTGCTTCAGCCCCACCAGCGAGGCCCCGCGCAGCACGAACAGGAAGGCCAGGGTGACGATGAAGGACGGCAGCCCGGTGCGGATGACGATCTGGGCGTTGATGAAGCCGAACAGCGCCGCCGCCGCCAGCGTCAACGGGATGGCGAGGACCAGCGGAATGGCGAAGGTGACCACGGCGGCCCCGAAGATCAGCCCGGCGAAGGCCACCATGGACCCCACGGACAGGTCGAATTCGCCGCCGATCATCAGCATCGCCGCGCCGATGGCAAGGATGCCGAGCTGCGCCGCGGGGGTCATGAAATTCATGATCCCGGCGAGGGTGAACATGTTGGAATTCGCCGTCGCCGCGAAGAAGACGGTGACGATGATCAGCCCGGCGACGGCCCCCAGCTCGGGGCGTTTCATCAGCCGGGACATCAGCGACACGTCGCGGATGCGCTCGTCGATCTCGGGGCTGGCAGGCGTGGCGTCGCTGGGCATCTTCGCCTCCGGTGGTTGTTTCGGTGTTTCGGATCGCGGGGCGGGATCGGGGGGGCGGGATCGGGGGGGGCGGGGCGATTGCCCCCGCCCCGCCAGTATCAGGGGCTCAGCGGATGCCCTTGGCGGACAGCTCCACCACCTGCGCCGCCTTGTCAGCGGTGATCAGGTTGGGGCCCGAGGCCACGTCGCCGCCGGGGATCAGCCCGTATTCGGCGTTCAGCGCCAGAAACACCACCGGCAGGTAGCCCTGCAGGAACTGCTGCTGGTCGATGGCGAAGGCCGCGTCGCCGGCGACCACGGATTCAAGGAACCCCGCGGACATGTCGAAGGTCGCGACATTGACCTCGCCGCCGCGCCCCGAGGCCTTGACCGCGGCCACCGAGGGTTCGCCGGCGGTGGCCGCGCCCAGCGCCAGCACGGTGTCGATGTCGGGATCCGACTGCAACGCGGCGCTGACCTTGGCCTGGATCTCGGCCGGGTCGTTGCCCGAGGGCAGCACGGTGACCGGGCCGCCGAAGCCCTCGGTGAAACCGGCGCAGCGCAGGTCGAGCGCCACGTTGCCGACCTCCTGATTGACGCAGACGCCTTTCTTGCCGCCCATCGCCGCGAGCTTTTCGCCCGCCGCCTTGCCGGCGTCGAATTCGTCCTGGCCCACATGCAGCAGCGCGCCGAGCCCCCTGGACACGTCGGAGCCGGAATTCATCGAGATCACCGGGATGCCGGCGGCCACGGCGCGCTGGATCGACGGGCCGAGCGCGTCGGCGTCGGGGATCGAGACCACCAGCCCGTCGGGCTCCTGGTTGACGGCCGCGTCGATGAGCTGGCTCATGGCCACCATGTCGAAGGTTTCCGGCGCGCGGTAGGACACCGTGGCGCCGGTGTCACTGGCCGCCTTGTCGACGCCGTTCTTGACCACCGACCAGAACGGGTCGTTGGCCTGGCCGTGGGACACGACGATGATTTCGGCGGCTTGCGCCATGGGCGCGAGGCTGATCGCCGCGGCGGCGAGGGCGGTTCTGAGAAGTGAATTCATGGAATCCTCCGAGAGGTTGGTTGGGGTGGTGGTCTGTTGTCGTTCGGGTTCTGCGACCCGTTGGGCGGCCTGGGCCGGGGGGTCAGGGGCTGAAATCGCGCAGCCGCCCGGCGCTGCGCGCCAGTTGCGCCGACACCGCGTCGCGAAACCCCGCGCCCTTGTCGGGCGCGAAGGGGTCCGGGCCCGGGGCGGTCGGCTCCAGCACGATGGGGCCATGATAGCCGATGGCGTCGAGCGCGGCGATCTGGGCGGAAAAATCCGTGTGCCCGTCGCCAACGCCGCCGCGGTTGGAATCGGCGGCGTGGTAGAGCCCGAGCGCCGCGCCGCAGGTTTCGAGCGCGGCGGCGGGGTCGGATTCCTCGATGTTCATGTGATAGGCGTCGGGCAGCAGGCGCAGATTGGGCGCGGCGGTCTTCTGGCGCAGCGCCAGGCCCTCGGCGACGCTGCGCGCCTGGTGGGATTCGTAGCGGTTGAGCAGCTCCAGCGCCACCAGCAGCCCGGAATCGGCGGCGAACCCGCAGATCCGGGCGAGCGATTCGACCAGCAGCGCGTCCTCCTCGGCCTGGGTGGTCACCGGGCGCACCCGCCCCACTTCGCCATGGCACGAAAACATCGGCGCGCCGAGCGCCGCGGCGTAATCCGCCAACCCGCGATAATGGTCGAGCCCGGCGGCGCGGATCTTCGGGTCGGGATGGGAGATGTCGGCGGCCATGGGGGTGAGCGAATAGATCGCCAGCCCCTCGGCGCCGAGGATGTCGCGCGCGGCGTCGGGCGGGACGGCGCGCCAATCGCCGAGCAGCTCCACGCCGTCAAGCCCGGCGGCCGCGGCGCGACGCGCGATGTCAGACAGCGGCGCGTCGCCGAAAATCCAGGTGCAGCAGCCGATGGGGTGTTTCACAATTTGTGACCCATTGTCTATTAAATGGAATATTTATTCCAAATAGCGCAAGCGTTGCGGATTCGCAATGGTTGATTTACCTGTGCGCCATGAACAATGAGCGCGCAGCCGGGGATGACCGGCCCCCGTCGGATTTCGCCGCCCTGAAAGCCCGGATCACCGCGTCTTCCGAGCGCATGCCCAAGCGGCTGCTGCAATGCGCGCGCTTCGTGCTCGACAACCCGGATCAGACGGCGCTCGGCACCACGGGCGAGATCGCGCTGGCGGCGGAGGTGCAGCCCTCGACGCTGGTGCGTTTCGCGCAATCGTTGGGGTTTTCAGGGTTTTCCGAGATGCAGGCGCTGCTGAAGGACAACCTTCTGGGGCGCGGACAAAGCTATGAGGGGCGGCTGCGGCGGATGCGCGCGGCGCATCTCGACGCGCCCGACGCCATCCTCGCCGGGCTGGCGGCCAGCGCCCATGCGGCGCTGGACCGGTCGCTGGCCGAGATCGACGGCGCGGCGCTGGGGCGGGCGGTGGATGTGCTGGCGCGCGCCAAGGTGGTGCATCTGCTGGGGTTGCGGCGCTCGTTTCCCGTGGCGAGCTACCTGTATTACACCTTTGGCAAGATGGGGCGGCGCTGCGTGCTGCTCGACAATCTGGGCGGGGTGCTGAGCGATTGCGTGACGCGCATCGACCCGGGCGACGCGCTGCTGGTGGCGAGCTTTCACCCCTATGCGCAGGAGGCGGTGGACTTCGCGCGCGCCGCGCAGCAGGTGGGCTGCGCGGTGATCTCGATCACCGACACCACGCTGTCGCCGCTCAGCGCGCTGTCCTCGGAGGTGCTGCATGTTCAGGACGCGGAGATCGGCGCGTTCCGTTCGCTGGCGGCCACCATGTGCCTGAGCACGGCGCTGGCGGTGGCCATCGGCCAGAAACTGGCCAAGACCTGAGGTTTCCGATGCCGCGCGGGTTCAACGGTTGCGCGACAGCTGCGCGGCCCCGGCGAGCAGGATCAGCGCGCCGGCGAGCAGCGGCGCGGCGGCGGGCGCCGGCACCGTGGCCGGCGGCGGCGGCGGCGGCGGGGCGACCGCTTCGATATCGAGCCGGAACATGTCGATCTGGAAGCTGCCGGAGCTGAAATCATTGCTGATGCGGGTGCCGTCGAGACTGACGAAACCGTCGCTGAACAGCGGGAAGAAGGCCGTGGGCAGATCGACGGAGCGCACCTGCACCTTGTTGAAATTCTGCGCCTTGTTGAAGCCGTTGAGAAAGCCGGGATCGACTTCCAGCCCGTCGAGCAGGATGCGGTTCGGCCCGTCCACCGGATTCGGACCCGCGTCGAAGGCGCCCATGCGCAGGGTCAGTTTGGCCCCGGTCACCACCAGCCCGCCGAGCGAGAACGGCGTGAAGGCCTCGTCGGTGAGAAAGGGCGGCGCGGCGTAGCCGGTGCCGATCAGCCGCAGATCGGTGCCGAGCACGTCGAAGTCGGAATGGGAGTTCACCGGGTTGATCACCGTGCCGCTGGCAAAGGCGCCGACGCCGAAACCGTCGTCGTCGCCGTAATAGGTGGTGATGATGGTGGCGCGGGCGCCGAGGCTCGACAGCAGGAGACACAGCGCGGCGAGAACGGGGCGAAGCGGCATGAAGGGTCTCCTCTGGATATGTCGATCCGGGGGAGCCTGCGCCCTCCAGCTTAAAATGCCGTTAAGCTTAACGCCGGCGTGGGGCGCTTCGCGTCTCCAAGCCCTCTGGATCGGCGTCGGCGTCGAAATCGTTGCGGTGACAGGCGGCGATCATGCCGGCGCGGGCGAATTTCGAAAGCAGGATCTTGGCGTTTTTCCGCTGCAGCGCCGCACGACGTGATGCGTCGCGTCGATATCCGACAATGCCAGGCGCAGGCGGTGCGCCGAACATTCAGGGTCGATCCAGCGACTCGGGCCGTCGCCGGTTTCAGGACGCAGGCGCGACGGGTCGCCCCAGTTCGATGACCGGGGTCATGCGGTCGAGCGCGTCCTGCGCCAGATGGCATTTGAACTGGTGGCCGGCGGCGAGGTCGCGCATGGGCGGCAATTCGCGTTCGCAAAGGTTGTCGGGGACCTCGCGCTTGTGTTGGCAGCGGGTCTGGAACGGGCAGCCGGAGGGCGGGTTCATCGCCGAGGGGATGTCGCCTTCGAGCACGATCTTCTTCTTTCTCACCGAGGTGTCGGCGATGGGCACCGCCGACAGCAGCGCTTCGGTGTAGGGGTGGTAGGGGGGCGAGAACACCTGGTCGGTGGAGCCGATTTCGACGACATGCCCGAGATACATGACCATAACGCGATCAGACAGATAGCGGACGATGCTGAGATCATGGCTGATGAACAGCATGGTGGTGCGGCGTTCGCGCTGGATCTCCATCAGCAGGTCGGTGACCGCGGCCTGCACCGACACGTCAAGCGCCGAGACCGGTTCATCCGCCACCACCACCTGCGCGTCGCCGGCGAAGGCGCGGGCGATGCCGATGCGCTGTTTCTGGCCGCCGGACAGCTGGCGCGGCATGCGGGTGGCGAATTCGCGCGGCAGCTTCACCACGTCGAGCAGGTCCAGCATTTTTCGCTCGCGGTCTTTCTGATCCGTGCCAACGCCGAATTTTTCAAGCACGCGAACAAGTTGCCCGCCGATGGTGTGAGAAGGGTTCAGGGTGTCAAAGGGGTTCTGGAACACCATCTGGATCGAGGCGATGGTCTTGACGTCGCGGTGCTCGATGTCGATCTGGCCGATTTCGGCGTTGCGCAAGGCGATGGTCCCGTCGGTTGCGGTCTCCAGCCCCAACAGCACCTTGGCCAGCGTGGACTTGCCGCAGCCGCTTTCGCCGACGATGGCGAGGGTCTCGGCCTCGCGGGCCTCGAAGCTGAGGGTCTCGTTGGCCTTGACCACGCGGGTCTCGCCGCCGCCGAACATGGCGTTGGCCGAGACCTCGTAGTGCTTTTTCAGGTTCTCCACCTTCAGCACCACGGCGCCGGGTTCGACCGGGGGCTGGTCCTCGGCGCGCGGCGGGCCGGCCTCCCAATCGATTTCCCGCCAGCGCAGGCAGCGGGTGTCGTGGCGGTCGCGTTCGGGCAGGGGCAGCATGGGGATGGGGTGCGCATCGCAGCGTCCGGCTTCGAAATAGTCGCAGCGCGGGCCGAAATTGCAGCCCGACGGGCGTTCGTGGGGCAGGGGGAACTGGCCGGGGATGGCGATCAGGGGGCGGGCGTTCTTGTCGGCGCCGGGCAGCGGGATCGAGCGGAACAACCCCTGGGTGTAGGGGTGGCGCATGTGGTCGAAGACCTCTTCGATGGAGCCGGTTTCCACCGCCTCGCCCGAATACATCACGCAAAGCCGGTCGCAGGTGTCGAGCACCAGCCCCAGATTGTGACTGATGAACAGCATGGAGGTGCCGAATTTCTCGCCCAGATCCTTGACCAGATCGACGATCCCGGCCTCGACGGTGACGTCGAGCGCGGTGGTCGGTTCGTCGAGCAGCAGCAGCGAGGGCTTGGACATCAGCGCCATGGCGATGACGATGCGCTGCTGCTGGCCGCCGGACAGCTGGTGGGGAAATGATTTCAGGATGCGCGCGGGGTCGGGGAGGCGCACGGAGTCGACCACCTCCAGCGCCAGCTTGCGCGCCTGCGCCGCCGAGGCGCCTTCGTGGATCATCGGCACCTCCATGAGCTGAGCGCCGACCTTCATGGCGGGGTTCAGCGAGGCCATGGGCTCCTGATAGATCATGGCGATTTCGGACCCGCGCAGCGCCTGCAATTCGCGCGGCGACATGCGCGACAGATCCCGGCCCTTGAACTTGATCGAGCCGCCGGTGATGCGGCCGTTGACCCCGAGATCCATCATCACCCCGAGCGCCACGGTGGATTTGCCGCAGCCGCTTTCGCCCACCAGCCCCATGGCCTCGCCCGGCATCACCGTGCAGGAAAAATCCATCACCGCCGGAATTTCCCCGGCGCGGGTGAAGAACGAGATCGACAGGTTGTCGATTTCGAGCAGCGGGCCGTCATGGTCGTTGGAGCGCGCGGTGCTGGTCATGGCGGCCTCAATCCTTCAGCGACTGTTCGCGCAGGCCGTCGGCCAGCAGGTTGAGCCCCAGCACCAGGCTCATCAGCGCGATGGCCGGGGGCAGGGCGGGGTGCGGATAGATGGTGAGCAGCTTGCGCCCCTCGTTGATGGTCATGCCCCAGTCGGGGCTTTCGGGACTGACCCCGAGGCCGAAAAAGCCCAGCGTGCCCAGCAAGATGGCGGTGTAGCCCAGGCGCAGGCAGAAATCGACGATCAGCGGCCCGCGCACATTGGGCAGGATTTCCCACAGCATGATGTACCAGGGGCGTGCGCCGCGCGTCGGCGCGGCGGCCACGTAGTCGCGGGACTTGATGTCGAGCGTCAGGCCGCGGACGATGCGAAACACCGTGGGCGAATTCACGAACACCACGGACACGAAGATGTTGAGCAGGTTGGAATCCATGGAAAACACGCCGGTGGGGTCGGCGTTGAAGGCCAGCCCCGAATACATCCACAGGCCGAGCGCCGCGGTGACCGACAGATAGACCACGAGCTTGCGCGGCTGCGTGGTGAAGCGCGACCAGAACAGCAGCCCGAAGAAGATCACCGGAAAGATGAACAGCACCGCCGCCATCACCGTGGGCACGCCGGTCTCGCGGATCTCCGGGGTCACCAGCAGGTAGAACAGCAGGATCACCGGGAAGGCCAGCACCAGGTTGGACAGGAAGCTCAGGAACGTGTCCCACTTGCCCGAGAAATACCCCGCGGGAAGGCCGAGCGTGATGCCGACCATGAAGGCGAACAGCGTCGCCGCCGGGGCGATCGACAGCACGGTGCGCGAGCCGTAGATCATGCGGCTGAACACGTCGCGGGCCAGGTTGTCGCCGCCCAGCAGGTAGTAATGCAGCGCCGCATTGTCATCGAGGTTGGGCACGAACCAGCCGGGCTTCTTGTTCTTCAGCCCGGATATCTGCGCCAGCGGATCGAAAGGCGCGACCTGATCGGCGAAGACCGCGGCCAGCACCCAGAACAGCACCAGTCCCAGCCCGATCATGCCGACATTCGAATCGAACAGCTTGCCATACAGCCCCAATCGGCGCCGGAAAGCCATCGACGCGGCGAAGATCAGCGCCAGGACGACCCACACCGGGGTCAGGCGCAGGAAGATGCCCGCGAAAATCTCCAGCCAGCTCAGCTGCTCCATGATCCGCGCTCCCTATTTGACGCGAATGCGCGGATTGAGAAAGACGTAGCCGATATCCGATATCAGTTGCGTGAGCAGCACCACCACCACCGCCACCACCGAACAGCTGAGCAGCAGCTGGATGTCGTTGTTGCCCGCCGCCTCCACCAGCAGCCAGCCGAAGCCCTTGTAGTTGAACAGGGTCTCGACGATCACCACGCCGGTGAGCAGCCAGGGAAATTGCAGCATGATCACCGTGAACGGCGCGATCAGCGCGTTGCGCAGCGCGTGGCGGATGACGATGGCGCGAAAGCTCACGCCCTTGAGCCGCGCGGTGCGGATGTATTGCGCGGTCATCACCTCGGCCATGGAGGCCCGGGTCATGCGCGCCACGTAGCCCATGCCGTAGATCGCCATGGTCATCACCGGCAGGGTGAAATTGGCGATGGTGATCTCCTCGGTGGCCGAGGTGGCCGAGCCCTTCAGCCATTTCAGCCCGACGATCGAGGACGCGAAGATCACCGTGAAGATCACGCCGGACACGTATTCCGGCGTCGCGGTGGTGGTGATCGCCACCGTGGACAGGGTCCGGTCGGTCAGCGAGCCCTCGCGCATCCCCGCCAGCACCCCCAGCAGCAGCGCCGAGGGCACCATCACCAGCATCACCCAGAACATCAGCTTGCCGGTGTAGCCGAGACGCTCGCCGACGATGCCGGCCACCGGCTTGCCAAAGCGCGTGGACTGGCCCAGATCGCCGGTGATCACGCCGCCGAGCCATTCGCCGTAGCGCAGGACCAGCGGGCGGCGGTAGCCGTTCTTCTCCAGCCAGGACTCCACCGCCGCGTCGTCGATGCGCATGTTGGTCTGTTCCTTGGCCAGTTTCTCGAGATTGGGTTCGAGATTGGTCAGGAAGAACACCACGAAGGTGAGGCAGATCGCGGTCAGGATCATCACCCCGATGCGCTTGACGATGAAGGACAGCATGAGTTTTCCCGACTGGTTGGCCCCGGATCCGCGCATGCGCCGCCCCGCGCCCGCCCTCGCCGCCAACGGCGCGGCGGGGGCGGGCGCGGTCAGCGCGCGGGCGTCAGGCTTTCAGCCACCACAGATCGTGGTGATGCTCGAAGGTCGGATGCTGTTCGGCGCCCATCACTTTTGCGACGGCGTGGCGGAAGATCGACCGCCAGTAGGGCTGGATGATCACCCCGTCATCCTGAAGGATCGCCTCGATGTCCTTCATCAGCGCGCGGCGCTTTTCCACGTCGGCGATGGCCAGCGCCTGCTCCAGCTTGGCGTCGAATTCGGGATTCGCGTAGGCGCTTTCGTTCCAGGCCTCGCCGGACTTGTAGGCCAGCGCCAGCACCTGCACGCCAAGCGGGCGCATGTTCCAGTTGGTGGTGGAGAAGGGATACTTGGTCCAGTCGTTCCAGAAGGTGGCGCCGGGCAGGATCGTGCGCTTCACGTTCACGCCGGCGTCGCGCAGCTGGGCGGCGATGGCGTCGGTGGTGGCGCGCCGCCAGTCGTCGTCGATGGAGATAAGTTCGTGTTCGTAATCGGTCATCCCCGCATCGGCGAGCAGCGCCTTCACCTTCGCCGGGTCGCGTTTCTGCGCCGGCAGTTTGGCGTATTCCGGGTGCATGGGCCCGACATGGTGGTTTTCCGCCGGCGTCCCGAGCCCGGCATAGCCCAGTTCCAGCACCACCGCGTTGTCGACCCCGGCCTGCATCGCCTGGCGCACGCGCTTGTCGGCGTAGACCTTCTTGCCGTCGATCTCGGCGTCCAGGTTCATGCGCGCCACGACGGTGGCGGCCGTGAGCGCCTCGGAGCGAACCAGGCCGAGGGAGGAGAAGATCTCGACGAATTCGCCCGAGGACTGGTGGATGATGTCGATCTCGTCGGATTCGAAGGCCGACAGGAAAGCCGACGGATCGGTGCCGTAATCGACGTAGTCGATGCGATCGAGCGCCACGTCGCCGCCCCACCAGCCGCCGCGCTTGGACAGGGACGCGCGCACGCCGACCTCGACATTGTCGATCATGTAGGGGCCGGTGCCGATGGGGTTGGCGGTCAGGTCGGCGCCGGTTTCGTCAAAGCTGGGATGCACGATCAGCGCCGGATAGTCGGTCATGCCGGGGATGATGGTGATGTCGGCCACCGGCAGGTTCAGCTTGATCGTGTGGCTGCCGGTCTTTTCGATCACCCCGTCGCCGGCCTTGCCGGTCTCGGCGTCAATCAGCGAGGCCATGCGCCCGGCCATGGAATTGCCCTCGGCCGCCTTGTCGCACCAGCGATTGAGGTTGTAGATCACGTCATCGGCGGAAAAATCGTCCCCGTTGGACCATTTCACGCCCTGGCGCACGTTCAGAATGTAGGTCTTGGCGTCGTCGCTGACCTCCCAGCTTTCCAGCAGCATGGGCTGGAAGGTGAAGTCCCTGGTGTAGCGCACCAGGTTTTCGACCAGGCCGCGGGCCACATTGCCCATCTCGGACCAGTCGAAGACGCGCGGATCCTTCACGCGCTTGATTTCCATCTGCATGCGCAGCGTGCCGCCCATGGTCTTTTCCTCGGCCAGGGCCGGGCGGGCGAGTCCGAGCATGCCGTAGGCCGCGGCGGCGGTGACGCCGGTCGCCGAGGCCAGCGCCAGGAATTCGCGCCGCTCCATGCGGCCCGCGCGGGCGTCCCGGGCCAGGGAGACGATTGTCGGGTTCACCGGGGCGCCGGTGAGGGTCTTGGAATCGCGCATGAGGGTCTACCTCTCCTGTCGTGGGGGGATTCGGCCTCTTCCCGCGAGGCGCGGCGAGGCTCGTCTTCATCCTTGCATCTAAACCATCAGACGCGAACCGGCGACCAACCGCGCCGTTTTGCGGCAAAGCCAGGTCAGAAAACGACACGCGCTGCGAACCGTCGCGCATGCGCAAAACCCGAAGCGACGCCAGGACTAGGCGACATGGCCAACGCCGATGGCCGCATTGCTGCGAATGACCCGATTGTCGCAAGTCGGGGCGGGCAAATCAACCGCGCAGGCGCGCGCCGCGCTAGAGGTCGGCGGCGGCGGTGCGCCGGATGCGCGCGTCGGGGCGCCTGAACAGGTCGGGGTTGAGCGCGATCCCCAGCCCCGGACCCGGCGGCGCGGCGATCTCGCCCCCGGACAGCGGCGGCAAGCCGGTGACCAGATCCTGATACCAGCCGAAATAGAAGGCGCGCACCACCTCCTGCACGCTGACGTTGGGCGCGTGCAGCGCCAGATGCACCGCGGCGGTCAGGGCCACCGGGCCGGTGCAGTCATGGGCGGCGAAGGGGATCGCCCAGGCGTCGCAAAGCGCCGCGACCTTGCGCGCCTCGGTCAGCCCGCCGCCCCAGACGAGATCCATGATCGCCAGGCTGACGGCGTTCTGTTCCAGCAACTGACGAAATTGCGCCTTGCCGCCGAGCAATTCGCCCACGGCGATGGGGGTGCGGGCGCCGCGCGCCGCCGCGCGCAGGTTGGAAAGCGGCGCCATGCGCACCGGATCCTCGATCCAGGCCAGGTCGAAATCCTCGAGCGCATGGATGATCCGCCGGGCCATGGGAACGTTCCACATGGAATGCAATTCGGCCATGATCTGCATCCGGTCGCCCACCGCGGCGCGGATTTTCGCGAACGGCTCGATGGCCTTTTTCAGTTCGGCGTCCGAGATCGCGACGCCGCCCGAGGCTTCGGCGGCGAAGTCGAAGGGCCAGATCTTCATGCCGGTGACGCCCATTTCCAGCAGGCTTTCGGCCAGCGCCCCGGCATCGGTCAGGAACGCGTCGAGATCCTCGTAGGGGCCGGGCGGGTTTTTCTGGTCGAGCCCGTAATTCGACGACACCTGCGCCGGGGCCTTGCGCACGTATCCGTAGCCCGCGCAGGTGTTGTAGACCCGGATGCGATCGCGCGAGGCCCCGCCCAGCGCCTGCCAGATCGGCTGCCCGCCGGCCTGCCCGAGCAGATCCCACAACGCCACGTCCACCGCCGAGGCGGCGCGCATCTCCGCCCCCGAGCCGCCGCGCCCGGCATAGGGGACCATGCGCGGCGCGTGGCGTTCGATGTCGAGCGGGTTGCGGCCGATCAGATAGGGGGCGATGAAATCATGGATATGGGCCTCGACCGCAGTCGCCCCGAAGAAGGTTTCGCCGAGCCCCACGAGCCCTTCGTCGGTGTGGACCAGCACCCAGGCGAGATTGGGAAATTCGTCGAGCAGGAGGGTTTCGACTGCGGTGGTTTTCATGGTTGCGCGCCCGGTTGCCTCGGGCCGCGACGGGATGGCGGCCCGGGGCGAGGGTAGCGCGCGCGGGCGCGCCAGTCATGCCCCTCCGGTCATGCCTGCCAATCGCGCGTGTCAGTCATGCTCCTCGACGCGCATGGGCTGGATCCGGCGAAACGGCGAATGGGCGGACAGCAGTTTGATGTCGTCATCGACCGCCGCGCGCTCGGCCTCCAGATACTCGGCCACGGCGCGGCGAAAGCCCGGATCGCCGATCCAGTGCAGGGAATGGGTGGTCACGGGCAGGTAGCCGCGCGCCAGCTTGTGTTCGCCCTGCGCGCCGGCCTCGACCCGGGACAGGCGGCGCGCGATCGCCCAGTCGATGGCGCGGTAGTAGCAGAGTTCGAAATGCAGGCAGGGATGGTGTTCGGCGGCCCCCCAGTAGCGCCCGAACAATGCCTCGCGACCGATGAAATTCAGCGCCCCGGCCACGGGCCGACCATCGCGAAAGGCCAGCGCCAGCAGCATGTCGTCGCGCAGATGCGCCTGCGCCAGATCGAAGAAATCGCGGCTCAGATAGGGCGAGCCCCATTTGCGCGCCCCGGTGTCCTGGTAGAACCGCCAGAACGCGTCCCAATGCGCCGGGCGCAGGTCGTCGCCGGTCAGCATGCGGATCTCGCAGCCGCTTTCGGCGGCGATGCGGCGTTCGCGGCGGATCTGCTTGCGCTTGCGCGCGTTCAGGGAACCGAGGAAGGCGTCGAAATCCTCGTAGCCGGCATTGACCCAGTGGAATTGCTGGCCGGTGCGGCGCAGCAGGCCGATGGCGCCGCCCGCCTCGGCCTCGTCCTCGGCGCAGAAGGTGACGTGCAGCGAGGAGACCTGGTTTTGCGCCGCCAGCTGCACGGCGCCTTCGGTCAGCGCCGCGATGGCGGCGGCGCGCGGCGCGCCGGGCGCGGTGAGAAAGCGGCGCCCGGCGACCGGGGTGAACGGCACGGCGCCCTGAAGCTTGGGGTAATAGCGCCCGCCGGCGCGTTCGAAAGCGTGGGCCCAGGCGTGATCGAACACGTATTCGCCCTGGCTGTGGTCCTTGGCGTAAAGCGGCATGACCCCGAGCAGCCCGCCGTCGGCGCGCCGCGCGACCAGATGGCGCGGCGTCCAGCCCGTGCCGGGGCCGACCGAGCCGCTGTCCTCCAGCGCCTTCAGGAACCGGTGGGTGACGAAGGGGTCGAGGGGCGGGCGGCCGTCGCGGGTTTCGGGGGCGGCGCAGAAATCCCATTCGGCCGCGGGGATGGCGTCGATGCCGCCCAGAACCGAGATTTCGAGTCTGGCGCCGCCCGCGCCGTCATCCAGGCCGCCGCCCGCGGCGCAGTCGGCGTCGTCATCGGTGTTGCCAATGCTCATGCCAGGCCTCCCGTCCCGCGCCGCTCAGGGCGGGTGGTCGCGGTCGCCATGGGCGAGGCCGGCGGGCAGCGCCGCCGGGTAGTTTTCGAAGGTGACGTTGTCGGAATGGCGCCGCGCGATCGCTTCCTCGGCGGGCGAACGGATGGTCCAGGACAGCACCGGCACGCCGCGATCGCGCAGCGCGGCGCAGGCGGGGGAGGGAAAATCCCTCCAGCCAAAGGAGGCGAAATCCGCGCCCATCGGTTCGAAAGCCTCCATGTTGGAGAGCGCCAGGCGGGTCTTCTCGTCGAAATGCCGGCGCGCGTAGTCGTTGCGAAAGCCGTAGGAGATCAGCCCGCGCGTCCATTGCGGCGCGTTGGCCTGAAACCAGCCGAGAATTTCGGGCACGAAGGACATGATCGCCACCGGGCCGCGGGCGCGGGGCAGCAGGTCGGCGACCCGGGATTCCAGCCGGCCGATGCTGATGCTGGCGTGATGCTGCTTGATCTCGATGAGCAGCGGCGCGTCGGTGGCCTCCAGCACCTGCGCCAGGCTGGGGATGCGTTCGGGGCCGCCCTCGATGGCGACGCCTTGCAGATCGGCGGCGTCGCGCAGCCGCAGCGGGCCGGTTTCGCCGGTCACCCGGTCCAGCGTCGGGTCGTGAAACACCATGGCCTCGCCGTCGCGCGAGATCTGCACGTCAAGCTCGACGCAGTAGCCCGCCTCGGCGGCGGCGCGGAAGGCGGCCAGCGAGTTTTCCGGTCCCCCCGCGCCGTGATAGCCGCGATGGGCCAGCGGGCGGGCGAG
Organism: Oceanicella sp.; assembly: GCF_056449545.1. Lineage (NCBI taxonomy): Bacteria > Pseudomonadati > Pseudomonadota > Alphaproteobacteria > Rhodobacterales > Paracoccaceae > Oceanicella > Oceanicella sp. The sequence goes on from NZ_JBWOMN010000041.1 coordinate 25,867, forward strand.
GTAATCCGCGTGCAGCCGGCTCATCGGATTTCGAACACGCCTTCGACCTCGACCGCGACCCCCATGGGCAGCGAGGCGCAGCCCACGGCGGCGCGGGCATGAGCCCCGACGGTCCCGCCGAAGGCGTCGGCCATGAGGTCGGAGGCGCCGTTGATCACCTGCGGGTGGCCTTCGAAATCCGCCGTGGCGTTGACGAAGCCGTTGAGCTTGACCACCTGCGCCACGCGCGAAAGGTCGCCGCCGCAGGCGACCCGCAGCTGCGCCAGCAGGTTGAGCGCGCAGAGCCGCGCCGCGCGCTGGGCGTCGGCGAGATCCATGTCGGCGCCGAGCTTGCCGCGAATCAGGCCGTTGCCGTCCTTCGGGATCTGGCCCGAGACGAAGACCAGATCGCCGGTTTTCACCCAGGGCGCGTAGTTGGCGGCGGGGGCGGGGGCCTCGGGGATGGCGTCGCCATGCGCGGCAAGGCGCGATTCGACGCTGTCGGCTTGTGTGGTCATGGGGCTTCCTCTGGGCGGCGGCGCAATCCGGTGCGCGGGGTCCTCGGCCACAGATTTGATGCTCGCACGGCGGGTTGCAAGCCCGTTTCGCGCTCCGCCGCCGGGGCCGGCGGATTTTTCCGGTCCGCGGGGCGCTCAGTCCTCGCGCATGGATTTGGAGAAATAATCCGTGAACGGCTTGGTGAGGTAGCTCAGAGGCGAGCGTTCGCTGGTCTTGATATAGGCCTCCACCGGCATGCCCGGCAGCAGGGTCAGGCCCTCGAGCTTGTCCAATTCGCCCTCGTCGAGGGCCAGCGTCGCGCCGTAATAGGACCGCCCGGTGGCCTGGTCCACGAAGGCGTCGGCCGATATTTTCACCACATGGCCGTCGATCTCGGGCGTGGTGCGTGACGAAAACGCCGAGAATCGCAGGGTCGCGGCCTGACCCTCATGCACCTGGTCGACGAAGATCGGTTCAAGCTGCGCCTCGATCACCAGTTCCACGTCCGAGGGGATGATGTACATGATGGGCTCCCCCGGCTGCACCACCGAGCGCACGGTGAACACGGTCATGCCGTGCACGCGGCCGGCGATCGGAGCGCGCACAACCATGCGGTAGAGCGTTTCCTTCACCGAGGCGAGCTGTTCGCGGATCTGGTTTTCCTGATAATTGATGTCGCGCATCTGGGCGATGGCGTCTTCCTGGCGCTGGGTGGTGAGCTGCAGGATCTGGATCTCGATTTCGGCCACGCGCCCGCGGGCCTCGGCGATGGAGGCGATGATCTCGCCGACCTGGCCCTGAAGCCGCGCTTCCTCGCGCTGCAGGGACAGCAGGCGGTTGAGCTGCGCCAGACCCTGATCGTAGAGCTTCTGCTGGCCCACCAGTTCGCGGTCCACCAGTTCAAGCTGGCGCTTCAGGGCCGCGGCCTGGGCCTCGGCGCCGATGATCTGCTGGGAGATCTGGATCTTGCGTTCGTTGAGCTGGTTGATCTGCTCCACCTGCGAGCGGCGGCGGGCCTCGAACAGCTGGGTCTGGCCGTCGACGATGGCGCGGGCCCGGGGTTCGGTCTCGAGGATCTCGGTGATCTCGGGGTCGAAGGCGATGGATTCGGCGCCGTCGCGTTCGGCGCGCAGGCGGTTGCGGCGGGCGATCAGTTCCCAATACTGGCCTTCGAGGATCGAGCGTTCGTTCTTCAGCAGGGTGTCGTCGAACACCAGCAGCACGTCGCCGGCCTGCACCGTATCGCCGTTCTTCACCGGAATCGCGCCGACGATGCCGCCGTCGAGATGCTCGATGACCTGCTGCTTGGTCTCCACCTCGATGCGGCCCGGGGCGATCACCGCGCCCGAGATCGAGGCGAACACCGCCCAGACGCCAAAGCCGCCGACCAGCAGCAGCAGGCCGAGAAAGCCGATCGCCAGGGGAAAGCGCGCGGGAAAGGCGCTGGCGGCGAATTGAGGGGTGACGTCGGGCGGCGGGGCGTCCGGGGGCGGCGCGGACGGGGCCGCGGCGCCGACGGGGACTGCGCCGCCGCCGCCGGCC
>NZ_JBWOMN010000042.1:0-10550 GCF_056449545.1 Oceanicella sp.
CGGATGGTCCAGCAGCCGGTCCGTGGCCACCGCGCCGATCCACATGCAGGTGAGCGCGATCCAGGCGGTCAGCGCCAGCGCCGATGTGCCGGTGACCCCGGCCCCGATGGCGCAGCCGCCGGCCAGCATGGCGCCAAAGCCCATCATGAAGGCCCCGATGAGGTAGCGGTTCATGTTGGCCGCGCCCTCGAAGCCCTGCCATTGCCATTCGCCCGCCAGCCATACCGAGACGAAGGCGCCGATCACCACGCCCGGCACCAGGCCGACGGCGAAATCGACCTCCCGATCGGGGGTCAGGAAAAACATCAGCGTGTCCGCCGACGGGCCGGAGAAGGTGAGGCTTTCCACCTGCACCGGGTCGAAGGCCTGGATCGAAATCGTGTAGGTCAGCATCCAGCCCAGCGCCACGGCGAAGCCGACGCCCGATCCGGCGAACAGGGTCATCGCCGAAACCCGGTTGCGAAAGGCGATGATCAGCGCCAGCCCCGCCGCCGCCGCGCCCAGATACAGCCCGAAGCGGTCGCCGAGGCCGAGCCAGCCCGAGATTTCGATATTCGAGCCGCCGGTGATCCACAGCCCGGCCAGCCATTGGCGCAGGGGGGCGAGCGCGCCGCGCAGGCTCATCTGCGCGGTGACGGCGAAGACCAGCCCGGACAGCAGCGCGCGCATGTTGCCGGTGGCGCAAAGCACCAGCAGCCGCCCCGAGCAGCCGCGCGACAGCACCATGCCGACGCCGAAGATCAGCCCGCCGATCACCGCGCCTGAAATCGAGCCGGGCGCGGCCAGCATCCGGGCCTCGGTTATGTCCATGAATTCCAGCGCGATCAGCAGATGGGTCCAGAACAGCGCCGTGGAAAAGGTCAGCAGCCACACCGCCATGCGCGGCCCGAACCGTCCGGAGGCGAATTCCACCGTCGCCGCGCGCAGGCAGAACCGGCTGCGATGCGCGGCGACGCCGAAGATCATGCCGATGATCAGCGCGCCGAGCGCGGCGACGCCGCTTTCGCCGAAAATGTCGAACAGGAATTCGAGATCCATGCCTGGTTCCTCCGCCCCGACGGCGCCTGGTCCCCGATCTCGGCCCGCGGCGCGTCTGATCCGCGAAGATGCCTGATTCGCCGGCGCGGCGCCTTGACCGAAATCATGCAGATATATGCATGTGTGGATTTCGCAACGCGCGCGGGGCCCGGCGCACGGCCAAGGATGGCATGGCGGGATGAACGAAATCCCCGTCGGGGCGGCGTCGCCCCGTCTCGCCGCTCGCCCGGCCATGAAAAATGCGCCCCCGGTCTCGCCTTGAGGCGAAAACAGGCGTAAGGGAGCCTTATGAAATCTCGTCCCTTCCCCGTCGGCGAGGCGCAGAGCCTGCCGTTCTGGCGCCGCCCCGTGGCGCTGCTGATCCTGATGGCGGCGGCGATGCCGCTGGCTTTCGCCACCTGGAGCGCGCTGCTCAACAATTTCGTCATCGAGGCCGCAAGCTTCGACGGCGCCGATATCGGCTGGCTGCAGACGGTGCGCGAGATCCCGGGGTTTCTCGCCGTCGGGGTGATCGCGGTGCTGCTGCTGGTGCGCGAGCAGACGCTGGCCTACATCGCGCTGATCACGCTGGGGGTCGCGGTGGCGATCACCGCGTATTTCCCGAGCTTTCAGGGGCTGCTGCTGACCACGTTCCTCGGGTCGCTGGGGTTTCATTATTATGAAACCGTGAACCAGTCGCTGCAACTGCAGTGGCTGCCCAAGGCGCAGGCGCCCAAGGTGCTGGGCTGGATCGTCACCGCGGGTTCGGCGGCCTCGCTGCTGGCCTACGGGCTGATCGTCACGGTCTGGGCCACCCTGGGGCTGAGCTACGAGAGCATCTATCTGGCCGGCGGCGGGGTGACGATCCTGATCGCCGGCGTCGCCTGGCTCGCCTATCCCCGATTCGAGGCCCGTCACGTGCAGCGCCGGACCATGGTGCTGCGGCGGCGCTACTGGCTGTATTACCTGCTGCAGTTCATGGCCGGCGCGCGGCGCCAGATATTCGTGGTCTTCGCCGCCTTCATGATGGTCGAGCGCTTCGGCTTCAAGGTGCATGAGCTGACGGCGCTGTTCATGATCAACTACATCGCCAACATGGTGTTCGCGCCGATCATGGGCGGGCTGATCTCGCGATTCGGGGAACGCCGGGCGCTGATCCTGGAATACATGGGGTTGACGCTGGTGTTTTCGGCCTATGCGGGTCTGTTCTACTTCGCCTGGGGCGCGGCGCTGGCGGCGGCGCTGTATGTGATCGATCACCTGCTGTTCGCGCTGGCCTTCGCGCAAAAGACCTATTTCCAGAAGATCGCCGATCCGGGCGACATCGCGCCCACGGCCGCCGTCGCCTTCACCATCAACCATATCGCGGCGGTGTTCCTGCCGGCGGCGCTGGGCTATCTGTGGCTGATCTCGCCCATGACGGTGTTCGCGCTGGCGGCCTGCATGGCGGTGGTCTCGCTGGCGCTGGCGCTGATGATCCCGCGCCACCCCGCGCCGGGGCGCGAAACCGTGTTCGCGCGCGGCCCGGCGCTGCGCCCCGCGCAATAGCCGCCATGCTGAAGATCGCCCCCTATGCGCCGCTCAACGCCCTGAAGCCGCTGGCCGAGGACATCTGGATCGTCGACGGGCCGGTGATCGCGATGAAATACCTGTGGGTGGGCTCGCTGCCGTTTTCGACCCGCATGACGGTGGTGCGGCTCGACGATGGCGGGCTGTGGCTGCATTCGCCCACCGAAATGACCCCGGCGCTGCGCGCCGAGATCGACGCGCTGGGCCCGGTGCGCGCGCTGGTCGCGCCCAACCGGCTGCACTGGCGGTGGCTGGGCGACTGGCAGGCGGCCTACCCGCGGGCGCGGGTTTTCGCCGCCCCGAAGGTCGCCGGGGCGGCGGCCGGGCGGGCCCGCGTGGACGAGGATCTGGGCGAAGCCGCCCCGGCGCTGTGGGCGGGCCAGATCGACCAGATCCTGACCATCGGCGGCTACATGACCGAGGTCGAGTTCTTCCACCGCCGCTCGCGCACGCTGATCCTCACCGACATGATCGAGAATTTCGAGCCCTCCAAGATCGGCGGCGCGCTGACCCGCTGGATCATGAGGATCGGCGGCGTGCTGGCGCCGAACGGCGGCATGCCGCGCGACCTGCGGCTGACCTTTCTGGGGCGCAGGCGGGCCGTGCGCGCGGCGGTGGAGACGATGATCGCCTGGAATCCCGCGCGCATCGTCATCGCCCATGGCGCGATGATCGAGACCGACGCCCCGGGCGCGCTGCGCCGCGCCTTCGCCTGGACCGGACTGCGATGAGCCGCGCCGTCGCAACCGGCCCGCGGCCGCGGGCCGGCGCATGACCGGGTCGGCGCGATCCGCGACGCCGCGCGCCGGCGCCGCGCCCCATGGGCGTTTCACCACCGGGTCCACCATGCGCCACGTTGTGGTGATGACCATGACCGGCTCGCTGGGCCTGACTTTCATGTTCCTGGTGGATTTCGTCACCCTGTTCTACGTGTCGCTGCTGGGGGACGAGGGCCTGACCTCGGCCATCGGCTACGCCTGGACCATCCAGTTCTTCACCGTGTCGCTGGGCATCGGCTTCGCCATCGCGGCGACGGCGCTGGTCAGCCGGTCGCTGGGGGCGCGGGACCGGGAGGCGGCGCGGGGCTACGCCAGTTCGGCGCTGACCACCACCGTGGCGTTGATGATCGTCTGCGCGCTGGCGGTGCTGGTCTGGCGGCGCGAATTGCTGGCGCTGGCCGGGGCGCGGGGCGAGGCGCTGGAGGTGGCGGCGCGGTTCCTGGCCATCACCCTTCCGTCGCTGCCGCTGGTGGCGATCGGCATGACCGGATCGTCGATCCTGCGCGCCGAGGGCGACGCGCGCCGGTCCATGCTGGTGACCATGGCGGCAGGGCTGGCGGCGGTGGCGCTGGACCCGCTGCTGATCTTCGGGCTGGATCTGGGCGTCGACGGCGCGGCCACCGCCATGTCGCTGTCGCGCGGGCTGTCGGCGCTGCTGGCGCTGCATTTCATCGTCCGGGTGCATGATCTGGCGGCGCCGTTCAGCCTGGCGCGCACGGCGCGGGACATGGCGCCGGTGCTGGTGGTGGCGGCGCCGGCGACGCTGACTCAGCTGTCCACGCCGTTCGGCAATTTCCTGCTCACCGAGTCGATGTCGCAATACGGCGACAGCGCGGTGGCGGGCTGGGCGGTGGTCAGCCGCATGACCGTGCTGGCCTTTGGCGGCATCTTCGCGCTGTCGGGCGCCATCGGCGGCATCATCGGCCAGAATTACGGCGCCCGGCGCATGGACCGGGTGCGCCGGGCGTTTCGCGACGCGCTGATTTTCTGCTGCGTCTACGTGTTCGCGGTCTGGGGGCTGCTGGCGCTGGGCGCGAACCTGATCGCCGGGCTGTTCAGCCTGTCGGCGCAGGGGGCCGAGGTGGTGCGGGTGTTCGGCCATGTGGGGGCCGGGGGGTTCGTGTTCGCGGGCATCCTGTTCGTGTCCAACTCCGCCTTCAACAACCTGGGGCGGCCGGTCTATTCGACGCTGTTCAACTGGTCGCGCGACGCGCTGGCGATCCCGGTGGCGCTGGGGCTGTTCGCGGCGCCGTTCCTCGCCCCCGGGGTGATCTACGCGCAGGCGGCGGCGGGGGCGGGCGTGGGGCTGGCGGCGGCGCTGTTCGCCTGGCGCTTCGTCAACGGCCGCGAGGCGCCGCCGGATCACGCCGACTGGGGCTCGGCCCCGTCGATCGGCTCGGCGCGCGCCGCAACGGCGCTGCCGATCGGGCGGGCCTCGGGGACGACGGGCGCGAATGGCGGCGGGATCGCGGGCGATGCCCCCGATGCGCCCCTTGACGAGTCGCCCGATGCGCCTCCCGGCAGGCCCCCCGAACATCCCCCCGGGGCGGATTGACGCGCGCAGTGACGCGTGGATTGACTCTGGCGTCCCGCGCGCCTGCGGATTATGCAGGGCGGCAACGCAAACGAGGGTCCGGACACATGGTCAAGATCACCTATATCGAATTCAGCGGCAAAGAGCATGTCGTGGACGTGGCCGAGGGCCTGACCGTCATGGAGGGCGCCCGCGACAACAACATTCGCGGCATCGAGGCCGATTGCGGCGGCGCCTGCGCCTGCTCCACCTGTCATGTGCATGTTGACCCGGCCTGGGTCGACAAGCTGCCGGCCAAGGAGGACATGGAGGAGGACATGCTCGATTTCGCCTACGAGCCCGACGCCACGTCGCGCCTCACCTGCCAGATCAAGGTGACGCCGGAGCTTGACGGCCTGATCGTGCGGATGCCTGAAAAGCAGATCTGAGGCGGCTATCGCGCCGCTGGCCCGGGCGCCGGCCCGGATGACGCCCCGGATGGGGAATCAGGCCGGGATCCGGGTGGGGCGAAGCGCAGCGCCGAATAGCGAAAATCCTTGCCGTAGACCGTCGCCGGGGCGCTGATCCGCGCCGGCGCGCCCACGGCCCGCCAGCCCCGCGCCTCCAGCGCCGCGACGGATCTGGACGGGGCCGCCCCGGGGCCGCGCCAGAGCAGCAGAACCGGGCGCGCGGGATCGATGCGCGCGATGTCGCTGCGCTGGCGCGCTTCGGCGGCGACGCCTTGCCGCGCGGCGGCGATGGCGAAATTCGCCGCCGTCGCCGGGCGGTCCCCCAGCAGGACCGGGGCGCCGGCGATCAGCGCCGGGGGCAGCGCCCGCGCCAGCGCGTCGTAGGGGCGACCCCATTCATGGCCCCCGAACAGCGTCATCGCGGCCATCCCCGGCAGCACCGCCAGATAGGCGATCCCGGCCAGCGCGAAGGGCCAGCGCGCGGCGAACCGCCAGCGCAGCGCCACCCAGACCGGCAGCGCCGCGAGCAACGGCGACAGGTAGCGTTCGCGCACCACGTGCATGTCCGCGACCAGCACGATGACCAGCAGCGCCAGCATCGAGATCGCCATGCCCCAGCCGACGGCCCGCATCGCCGGGCCGGCGATGTCGCGCCCCGGGCCCGGCGCCGCCTCGCCCCGCCAGCGCGCCGCGCCCCAGACCAGCAGCAGCGGCCAGGTCCAGGCCAGCGCGGCGATGGCGAAGGACAGCGCCCCGTCGAGGCCGATCCCGGGCAGGTCCGGCAACGCGCTGTCGCGATAGAGTTTTTCAATGCGCCCGGCGCTGCGTTCCAGATCCAGGGCGGCGGCGACCAGCTGCGGCGCGGCAAGCGCCAGGAACGTCGCGAGGCCAAGCCACAGCCGCCGGGTGAACAGCCGCGCCCGGGTCTCGGCGACCATCGCGCCGCCCGCCAGCATGCCGATAATGGCGATTCCGGCGTTGAACTTCGCGCCCATGGCCATGGCGGCGGCGAAGCCGAGCCACAGAAACGCCGCGCCGCCGCCGCGAACGGCGCCGCCCAGATAGATCAGCGTCAGCGCGTGCAGCATCCCGGCCATGCCCGCCATGGCCAGCGTGGTGTTGGAATGGGTCACCGCCGCCATCCAGACGATCTGCGGCAGGAAGGCCGAGACCGCCAGCGCGCGCAGCCCGGCCCGCGGCCCGCCCAGACGGCGCGCCGCGTCCCAGATCAGCAGGTGGAACGCCGCCGTCAGCCCGTAGCGCACCAGCGCCGAGGCCCCCGCCCAATCGCCGGTCAGCCGCAGGGCCGCCGCGGTCAGCCAGTTGTAGAGCGGCGGGTGCGAATGGCCGTAGACCATCCGCAGGTCGGTCTGGCCGACCAGCTGCGCCTCGTCCACCTCCAGAAACGGCGACAGCCACAGCCGCAGCGCCGCCAGCGCCGCCATGTAGCCGAGCATCAGCCACGGCGCCCGGCGCGCCAGCCGGTCGCCGGGCGCGCCGTCGGTCTCGGTCCCGGTGCGATCCATGGCCGTCTCCCTTTTGCGCGCACCCTACGCAGGGCGGCGCGGGGCGCAAGGCCCGGCAGGCGTTGTCGGCGCGGGATCCGCCAGGCGCATGCAGATCCGCCGCGCCCGGACCGGCGCGCCGCCGCCCCGTGCAGGGCGTAGGGCGGATCCCGATCCGCCATTGGCGCGCAGGTATGTGATATCGCATTCCTGCGCCATGGGTTAGGCTGCCCGCGCAGGCCGGACAACCCACCGGAGAGACCCATGCGCCTCGCGACCCCAGCCCTCGCCCCAATTCTCGCCCCAGTTCTTGTCGCCCTCGCCCTGATCCTGACCGGAGCGCCGCTCATGTCCGCAGACCCCCCCGGCGCCGCGCGCCCCGCCGGCCTCACCGCCCGGCTCGAAGCCGTCTACGCCGCCAAGGGGCCGGATTACCGCCCCCGCACGCAGCTGCTCGACGACGGGCGCGCGCGCTATGTGAACCGACTGATCGAACAGGCCTCGCCCTATCTGCTGCAGCACGCCCACAACCCGGTGGACTGGCGCCCCTGGGGCCCTGAGGCGCTGGCCGAGGCGCAGGCGCTGGACCGCCCGATCTTCCTGTCCATCGGCTACGCCACCTGCCACTGGTGCCATGTGATGGAGGAGGAGAGCTTCGACAACGAGGAGGTCGCCGCCCTGCTCAACGCCAATTTCATCCCCATCAAGATCGACCGCGAACAGCGCCCCGATCTGGACCGCATCTACATCCTCGCCACGCAATTGCAGAACCGCAGCTCCGGTTGGCCGAATTCGCTGTGGCTGACGCCCGAGGGCAAGCCGTTCCACACCGGCACCTACTATCCCAGGGCGCAGTTCATGCAGGTGCTGGCGGCGGTGCGCGACGCCTGGGCGCTGGACGACCGCAGCGAGATCCTGCGCGTCGCCGACGCGGTCGCCGACGCCATCGCCCGGCATTCCGCGGCGCGCGGCGAGGCCGCCATCGGCGCGGAGGTCTACGCCGCCGCCGCCGCCGAGCTCGAAGCCGTGCACAACGCGCTGGAGGGCGGGTTTTCCCAGGCCGCGCAATTCCCGCAGGAAGGCTTTCTGCTGTTCCTGCTCGATCACTGGCGGCGCACCGGCGCGGGGCTGGAGATCGTCACCGCCACGCTTGACGCCGCCGCCGCCGGGGGCATCCACGATCAGGTGGGCGGCGGCTTTCACCGCTACACGGTGGACCCCAACTGGCGCACCCCGCATTTCGAAAAGATGCTCTACAATCAGGCGCTGCTGTCGCGGGCTTTCGTCGAGGCCTGGGAGGCCGCCGGCGACCCGGTCCACGCCCGCGCCGCGACCCGCGCCTTCGACTATGCGCTGCGCGACATGAGCGCGCCCGACGGCGCCTTCTACGCCGCCGAGGACGCCGACAGCATCAACGCGCGCGGCGAATTGGAGGAAGGCGCCTTCTATGTCTGGCCGCCGGAGGCCGCCCGCGCGGCGCTGGGGGATGCGGGGGATTACGCGGTCGAGACCCTCGGGCTTGACGAGCCGCCGACCATCGAGGCCGGCCCGGTCGCGCATCTGAGCCCCGGCGAGACCCCGGATTTCGCCCGGCTCGACCCGCTGCTCGACGCCCTGCGCCGCGCCCGGGACGCCCGCGCCCGCCCGCTGCGCGACGAAAAGGTCATCGCCGGCTGGAACGGGCTGATGATCCGGGCGCTGGCCGATGGCGGCGCGGCGCTGGGCGCGCCGCGCTACGTGGCGGCGGCGGCGCGGGCGGCGGACGCGGTGACCGCGCGGCTCTGGACCGAGGCGGGCGGGCTGAAGCGCATCCATGCCGGCGGCGCGGCGCTGGAAGATGGCGGCCTGCCGGATTACGCCTGGTTCGGGCTGGGGCTGCTGGCGCTGCATGACGCCACCGGCGATCCCGACTGGCTGGCCCGCGCCGAGGCGCTGGCCAGGGACATGCTGGCGCGGTTCGGCGAAGCGGACGGACGCTTGCGCATGGCCCAGGCGGACGGGCCGCTGGGGCCGATCTTCGAAACCGAGGACGGGGCCGCGCCGGCGGGCGAATCCTCGGCGCTGGAACTGCTGGCGCTGCTGGACCGGCGCAGCCCGGATCCCGAATGGCGCAGCGCCGCCAAGCGGCTGCAGGGCGCGATCTCGGGCCAGATGGCGCGAATCCCCACCATGCGCACCCAGGCGCTGATCGGCGCGCGGGTGCTGGCGGAGGGCGAAAGCGCCGCGCGCCGCCCGCTGGCGGGCGGCGTCGCGCGCGCGCAGGTGTTGCGCACGCAGCGCGATGGCGGCGGGGGGGGCTGGCGGCTGGAATTGCGCCTGGCGCCCGGCTGGCACCTGAACGCCCCGGATCCGGGCCCGGACTGGCTGATCGGCGCGGCGCTGGAGGGCGCCGACGCCGACTGGCCCGCCGGGCAGCCCGCCCCGCTGGGGTTTTCGGACGACCCCGTGACGGTGCTGGAGGGCGACATCTCCGTGCCCTTCACGCCCGACGGGGACGAGGTGACGCTGACCGTGCAGATCTGTTCCGACAGCATCTGCCTCGACCCGCAAACCGCGGCGTTTCGCCTGCGATGACCGGGGCGGGTTCGGGATTTCCGGTTCTGGCGCTGGCCCTGGCGGCGCTGACGGCGGCGGGGGATGATCCGGGCGCGACCCGCATCGCCCCCGAGGCCTTCCGCGCCTATGCCGAGGGCACGACGCTGTTCTTCGCCGAGCAGGGCGGCGAGGACGCGCTCTACGGCGCCGAGCAGTATCTGGCCGGCGGCAAGGTGATCTGGCAGGATTCCGCCGGGCGCTGCGTGCGCGGGGTCTGGATCGCGCGCGACGATGATCTGTGCTTCACCTATGCCGACGACCCGCGGCTGACCCTGTGCTGGGGGTTCTGGCGCGACGCGGCGGGGCTGTTCGCGCGCCTCGTCGGCTCGCCGCAGGATGAACGCCTGCGGGTGGTCGCCCAGTCGCCTCGTCCCGTGCAATGCGCGGCGCCGGGCGCCGGCGTCTGACCTGTGGGCCAATGGCGGCGCTGATTTCAGGCGCCCTCGACGATGGTCAGGGTGGCGATGCCGGCGTTTTCGCGAAACGCCCGCGCGGCCTGGTATTCGGGCGAGGCGTAGCAATCGAGCGCGTCCTGGTAGCTGGCGAATTCGATCACCACATGGCGCTCGCGGCCCTGGGCGCCCTCCAGTTCCGTGCAGGCGCCGCCGCGCGCGAGGAAACGCAGGTCGTATTTGTCGAAGGCGCGCTTCGACCCGGCAACGTATTTCGCGTATTGCGCCGGGTCGGTGACGTGGACATGAGCGATCCAGTAGCCTTTTTTGTCAGCCATGGGCGGGGATTCCTGTGTTCGGGCGTTGAGGGTCAGAAAAGCGACCCCTGGGGGTCCTGGTTCTTTTTCGCGGGCGGCTTGCGTCGGCGCGGGGCCTCCGGCGCGGCCCCGGCGGGGCCTTCGGCGCGGGCGGCGAGGCGGCCCTCGGCAAGTTCGATGTCCAACGCGGCGCCCGGCGCGACCTCGGCGGCGCGGGTTGCCAGCGCGCCGCCCGCCAGCCGCACCACGGCGAAGCCGCGCGCCAGCGTGCCGCGATAGCTGTAGCTCTCCAGCAGGCGGGCGGATTTGTCGAGCCGCTCGCGCGCCGCCTGCGCGCCGCCGCGCCCGGCACGATCGAGCCGGCGCGACAGGTCGAGATCGGAAGAGCACACG
>NZ_JBWOMN010000043.1:0-21790 GCF_056449545.1 Oceanicella sp.
CGCGCCGGATGCGCCCGCCGCGCCGCGCGTCCCGCGCCGCGCCAGCAGCGCGCCGCTGGGCCCGGCGCTGACCAGCGGCGAGGTCGAGGGCGTGCGCCTCGGCATCCAGAAATTCTGGCGCAAGGGCCGGCTCACCGGCATGCCGAATTTCGAGGAGGTGGTGGTGACCCTGCGCATCGAATTGGACGCCGCCGGCAAGCTCATCGGCGCGCCGAAGCTGGTCGCGCCCGATCCGCTGCCCGACAACCGTTTCAAGCTGGCCTTTCAGGTGGGCGCCATCGCCCTGAAACGCGCCGCGCCCTATGATCTTCCGGCCGAAAAATACGGACGCTGGAAGGTGATGGAGGTGACGTTCAATCCGGGAAAAGGGGTGTCCATGTGATGCTGAACAGATGTTGACGATCCGCCGCCTGGCCATTTTGCGCCCGGCGCCTTCGCGTCGGAGCGCGTCGCGCCTGTCCGGTCTGCGCCGGGCTTTCGGGCGCCTCGCCCCGCGGCTCATGGCAGCGCGGCGCCTGGCGGCGCCGCGCGCCGCGCTCGCGGCTGCGCTGATCGCGCCGGCGCTGCTGTTCGCCGGCTTCGCCGCCCCGGCCCGGGCCCAGACCGCCGAACCGCTGCGGCTGGAGATCACCGAGGGCGTCACCGAGGCCATGCCCATCGCCCTGCCGCGGTTCCTCGCCGCCGGCGAGGCCGGGGAGCTGGGCGACCGGATCCGCGCGGTGATGATCGCCGATCTGGAGGGCTCCGGCCTGTTCCGGGTCATTGACGAGGCCGCCTACGTGGCCCCGCCCGCCGGGGTCAACCAGCGCCCGAATTTCGTCAACTGGGCGGTGATCAACGCCGAGGCGCTGGGCGTCGCCGACGCCGATATCGGCGCCGACGGGCGGCTGGCGGTGCGATTCCAGCTCTGGGACGTGTTCGGCCAGCGGGCGCTTGGCGACGGCATCGGGCTGCGGGCGTCGCGCGCCGAGGTCCGCCGGCTCGGCCACAAGCTCGCCGACGCGGTGCATCTGGCGCTGACCGGCGAGCTGGGCTATTTCGACAGCCGCGTCGCCTTTGTCGACGAAGCGGGCCCCAAGGGCGCGCGGGTCAAGCGCATCGCGGTCATGGATTACGACGGCGCAAATCTGCGCTACCTGACCAACGGCGCCAACCTGGTGCTGTCGCCGCGATTCTCGCCGGACGGGAATTCCATCGTCTATCTGAGCTATGCGGGCGGCGCGCCGCGGGTGCATATCCTCGACGTGACCACCGGGAGCGACGAGGTGCTGGGCCGCTTTCCCGCCATGTCCTTCGCGCCGCGATTCTCGCCTGACGGGTCGCGGGTGATCCTGTCGCTGACCGAAGGGGGCAACACCGACCTGTTCGAAATGGTGCTGGCCAGCCGCGCCATGCGCCGCCTGACCTCGGGCGCCGGGATCGAGACCTCGCCCAGCTATTCGCCCGACGGCAGGCAGATCGTCTACGAAAGCGACGCCGGCGGCAGTCAGCAGATTTACGTGATGGACGCCAATGGCGGCGGGTCCACCCGCATCAGCTTTGGCGAGGGCCGCTACGGCACCCCGATCTGGTCGCCGCGCGGCGACCAGATCGCCTTCACCAAGATTTTGCGCGGCCGGTTCCATGTCGGGGTGATGCGCGTCGACGGGTCCCAGGAACGGCTGCTGACCGCCAGCTTCCTCGACGAGGCCCCGACCTGGTCGCCCAATGGCCGCGTGCTGATGTTCTTTCGCGAAACCCCCGGCGTCAACGGCGCCCCGGCGATTTACCGCGTGGACGCCACCGGGCGCAATCTGCGCCGCCTGAACACCCCGGGCCCGGCCTCGGACCCGTCATGGTCGGCGCTGCTGCCCTGACAGTCGCCCCGACCCGTTTCGACCAGCCCCGGATGCGCGCGCATCCGGGGGGCGCCATGTCAGCCGCCAGACCCTTGGCGGCCCGTTGACGGACCTTCGCCGGATCGGCGGCCGTCGCCTTTGCAGGGCGGCCCCGAACCCGGTAGGCTTCGCCAGGTTATCGCGGCGCGTTTCGCCGCGCTCATGAGGAGACCCTCCCCGATGTCCATGTTCAAACTCGCCGCCGTCGCGTTGCTGACGCTCGGCCTCGCCGCCTGTTCATCCACCGATTCCGGGGGGTCCGGCGCCGCGCTGGGCGCCGGCGCGGGGGGCGGCGCGGGGGCCGGGGCGCTGGACCCGAGCTCGATCGAATATTTCCAGACATCGGTCGGGGACACCGTGCTGTTCGCCACCGACAGTTCGACGCTGGACCTTTCGGCGCAGGACATGCTGCGCCGGCAGGCCGCGTGGATGGCCGACAATCCGGGCATGGACGCGGTGATCGAGGGCCACGCGGACGAACGCGGCACCCGCGACTACAACCTCGCGCTCGGCGCCCGCCGCGCCAGCGCGGTGCGCAATTTCCTCGTCGGCGAGGGCGTGGCGGCCAACCGCCTGCGTTCGATCACCTACGGCAAGGAACGTCCGATCGCGCTGTGCTCCAACGAGAGCTGCTGGCGCCAGAACCGCCGCGGCGTCACCGTGATGGCCGGCGCGCCGCTGAGCTGATCGCCCGCCGGGGTCCGCCCTCCGGCGGCGCCCCGGCCGCATGGCCATACAGGAGAGCCCCATGACCATGATCGACGATGGCGCCGGGCGCGGACGCCGGACCCGGACCCTGACGCCGCCCACGTTGCGCGGGCTTGGCGGGCTCCTGCTGGGGGCGGCGCTCGCCGGCGCCGTCCTCGCCGGCCCCGCGCGGGCCCAGCAATTCACCGGCGACGCCTTCGCGCGGCTGCAGAAGCTGGAGGAGGAAATCCGCCGCCTCAACGGCCGGGTCGAGCAGCTTGAGCACCAGCTGCGCCAGGCGTCCGAGGATGCGGGGCGGCGGTTCAACGACATGGAGTTCCGGCTCACGGAGCTGGAGGGCGGCGACACTTCGCTGGTGGGCGACCCGGCGCCCCTGGGCCAGTCCGGCGGCAACGGCGCGCCGGCGGTGGCGATCAGCGAACAGGCCGCCTTCGATCGCGGCGTGGCGGCGGTGCGGAATGACGACTACCGCCGGGCGCGCGACGAACTGACGCTGTTCCTGGCCGAATACGGCGACGGCCCGTTGGCCGCCGAGGCCGAGTACTGGCTTGGCGAGGCGCATTTCCGGGCTGGCGAAAGCCGGTTGGCGGCGCAGACCTTCCTGTCCAACGTCACCGGGCGCCCCAACGGCAAATACGCAGCGCAGAGCCTGTTGAAGCTGGCCCTGTCGCTGGGTCAGCTCGGGCAGCGCGGCGAGGCCTGCCTGACGCTTGACGAAGTGGCGCGCCGCTACCCGTCGGCCAGCGACGCCATAGCCCAGGCCAAGGCCGAGAAGCGCCGCCTGAAATGCAAGTGAGGCGCAGATGCGCGCCGAGTCCCGATCCCTGACCGCGCCGCCCGGCCCATTTGGCGCGGGCTCAGGCCCCGATCTGCGCCCCGATCTGCGCCCCAATCTGCGCCCCGATCTGCACCCGGCTTCAGGCCCGCGAGCAGGCCCGGATTCAGCTCCGGACCCGAACGCGGACCCGGGGCGGATCCGGGCCCGCCTTTGCGCCCGCCTCGACGCGCTGACCGCCGGCGGGGCGCTGGGGCTCGCGGTGTCGGGCGGCGGCGACAGCGCCGCGCTGCTGGAGGTCGCGGCGCGGTGGGCGGCGGCGCGCCCCGATGAGATCCGGATCGAGGTCGCCACCGTCGATCATCGCCTGCGCGCCGCCGCCGCGGCCGAGGCCGCGGCCGTCGCCCGGCGCTGCGCCGCGCTGGGCCTGCGCCACGAAACCCTCGTCTGGTCCGATCCGCCGCGCGCCGGCGGCAATCTTCCCGCCCGCGCCCGCGCCGCGCGCTATGATCTGCTCGCCGATTGGGCGCGGCGACGGGGGCTGGCGGCGGTGGCGCTGGGCCACACGCTTGACGATCAGGCCGAGACCCTGCTGCTGCGGCTGGCGCGGGGCTCGGCGCTGGACGGGCTGAGCGCCATGGCCGAAACCGGCGAGCGGCTCGGGATGCGCTGGCTGCGCCCCATGCTGACTCTGCGCCGCGCCGATCTGCGCGCGTTGCTGCGCGCGGCGGGCCGCGGCTGGATCGACGACCCCTCCAATGACGACCCGGCGCAGGATCGGGTGCGCATGCGTCGCGCGCTGGCGGCGCTGGCGCCCCTGGGGATCGACGCCGAGGGGCTCGCCGCCACCGCCGCCCGGCTGCGCGCCCAGCGCGCGGTGCTGGAGGATGCGGGCGCCGCCCTGATCGGCGCGGCGATCGACTGGGGCGCCGCGGGGGAGGCGCGCCTCGACGCGGCGATCTACGCGGCCGCGCGCGCCGACACGCGCTATCGCGCGCTTGGCGCGACGCTTGGCGCGCTGTCGCGGGCCGGTCACCGCCCGCGGCAGGCGGCGCTGGCGGCGCTGGACGCAGCCATTCTGGCGCGCCGCCCGGGCGCGCGGACCCTTCAGGGCTGCCTGATCGCGCCGGGCGCGCCGCACGCGACGCTATGCCGCGAACCGGCCGCCCTGCCGCCGCCGGTCCCGCTGGGACCGCGCGGCGCGGTCTGGGACCGGCGCTGGCGGCTGGAGCGCGACCCCGCCGACGGCGGGGCGCCGGGGGGCGAACGCCTCGAATCCCTGCATCTGGGCGCCCTGGGCGACCTCGGCCTCGCCGCCCTGCGCGCCGCCCGAACCGCGCAGGCGTGGCGTCCGTCGTCGATCTGGCGCGCCGCGCCGCGTCCGGCGCGGTTCGGCGCCCCGGCGCTGTGGCGCGGCGAGCGGCTGCTGGCGGTCCCCGGCGCCGGGTATGGCCTTGAGGCCCTGAACATGCGAAACCTCACCTTAAGACGAGTCTGATCTTTGATCGGGGTCGTCGCGGCGCTCGGCCTCATCGCGACGCGAAGCACGTTGAATAGCCGCAAACGCTGCATATGTTACGCTTGTCGCCCGGCAAACGGCGCGCCGGCCCCGAACTGGGCCCTGATCTGACGGAGTGCGATCTTGGGAAACGCGAAGAACCTGGCCTTCTGGGCGGTTGTCATCCTGCTGCTGGTGGCGCTTTTCAGCGTCTTTCAGGAGGGCGGATCGAGCCGGCAGGGCGCGCGCATCACGTTCTCGGACTTTCTGCAGCGGGTTGACAACAACGAGGTCGCCGCCGTGGTCATCGATGGCGAACGCATCACCGGACGCCTGGCGTCGGGGGGCGAATTCCAGACCGTGCAGCCGCGCGGCGCCGACATCCTCGACGAATTGCGCGCCGCCAGCGTTGATATCCGGGTGGAGCCGCAGGAAAGCTCGGGCCTGCTGTCGACCCTGAGCTTCTGGCTGCCGATGCTGGTGCTGATCGGGGTGTGGATCTTCTTCCTCAACCGCATGCAGGGCGGCGGGCGCGGCGGGGCCATGGGCTTCGGCAAGTCCAAGGCCAAGCTGCTGACCGAGGCCACCGGCAAGGTCACCTTCGACGAGGTCGCCGGCATCGACGAGGCCAAGGAGGAGCTGGAGGAGATCGTCGAGTTCCTCAAGGAGCCGCAGAAATTCACCCGCCTCGGGGGCAAGATCCCGAAGGGCGCGCTGCTGGTCGGCCCGCCGGGCACCGGCAAGACCCTGCTGGCGCGCGCCATCGCCGGCGAGGCCGGGGTGCCGTTCTTCACCATCTCGGGCTCCGATTTCGTCGAGATGTTCGTGGGCGTCGGCGCCAGCCGCGTGCGCGACATGTTCGAACAGGCCAAGAAGAACGCCCCCTGCATCGTGTTCATCGACGAGATCGACGCCGTCGGGCGCCACCGCGGCGCCGGCTATGGCGGCGGCAATGACGAGCGCGAGCAGACCCTCAACCAGCTGCTGGTGGAGATGGACGGCTTCGAGGCCAACGAGGGCGTGATCCTGATCGCGGCCACCAACCGCCCCGACGTGCTCGATCCCGCGCTGCTGCGCCCGGGCCGCTTCGACCGGCAGGTGCAGGTGCCCAACCCGGATGTGGGCGGGCGCGAGAAGATCCTGCAGGTGCACGCGCGCAAGGTGCCGCTGGCCCCCGACGTGGACCTGAAGATCATCGCCCGCGGCACCCCGGGATTCTCCGGCGCCGACATCGCCAATCTGGTCAACGAGGCGGCCCTGACCGCGGCGCGCCAGGGCAAGCGTCTGGTGACCATGGAGGATTTCGAGACCGCCAAGGACCGCATCATGATGGGCGCCGAACGTCGCTCCATGGTGATGACCGAGGACGAGAAGAAGCTCACCGCCTATCACGAGGCCGGGCACGCCATCGTCGGCCTGAACGTGCCCCAGCATGATCCGATCCACAAGGCCACCATCATCCCGCGCGGCCGGGCGCTGGGGCTGGTGCTGTCGCTGCCCGAACGCGATCACCTGTCGGTGTCAAAGACCAAATACACCTCGAAGATCGCCATGGCCATGGGCGGCAAGGTGGCCGAGGAGTTGATCTTCGGCGAGGACAACGTCACCTCGGGCGCGTCGTCGGACATCCAGCAGGTGTCGCGCATCGCGCGCGCCATGGTCACCCAGTTCGGCATGTCCGAAAAACTGGGCAACATCGATTACTCCAACGAGCAGCAGGGCTATGGCGGGCCGTTCCCGGGCGCCTCCAACGTCTCTCCCGAGACCCAGCGGATCATCGATTCAGAGGTGCGCGTGCTGGTGGATGCGGGCTACATGACGGCCAAGCGCATTCTCATCGCCCATGCGCAGGATCACGAACGCCTCGCGCAGGGGCTGCTGGAATACGAAACCCTGACCGGGGACGAGATCACCCGGGTGATCGCCGGCGAAAAGCTGGACCGTTCGGATGACAGCAGCGCGCCGCCCTCGGGGGACGCCCCCGCCGGGCACGCCTCGATACCCAGGACCGGCAAGCGCCCGCGCGGCGATGAGGGCGGCATGGAGCCGCAGCCGCAGGGCTGAGCCGCCAGGGCCGGGTCGCCGGGCCGGGTCGCCGGGCCGGCGCAGTCACGGGAAACGCCTCCGCATCGCGGGGGCGTTTCGCGTCTCGGGGCGTGGCATCCGCGGGGCGGCGAGGATGGACTGCGTCCATCCCGCCGCTTAAGCTCCGGCGCCGTCGGGCGCGGCCCGTGATCCCATGCATGAGGCAAGACCATGACCAGTTTCACTTTCCGCACCACGCCGGCGATCCTCTCCGAACCCGGCGCCAGCGCGCGCATCGGCGAACTGGCCGCGGCGCTGGGCATGCGCCGCGCGGCTTTTGTCACCGACGCGGGGCTGGCGTCGCTCGGGCTCGTGGATCCGGCGATCGACGGCCTGCGCAAGGCCGGGGCGGCGGTGACGGTGTTTTCGGACGTGGTCGCCGACCCGCCGGAATCGCTGGTGCTCGACATGGCGGCGCGGGCGCGGGCGGCGGGCTGCGACGGGGTGGTTTCGGTGGGCGGCGGGTCGTCCATGGACACCGCCAAGCTGGTGGCGCTGCTGCTGCGCGGCGACCGGCGCCTGCCCGACATCTACGGCGTCGATCTGGTGAAAGGCGGCCGGGCGCCGCTGATCCTGGCGCCGACCACGGCGGGCACCGGGTCGGAGGTCACGCCGATCGCCATCGTCACCACCGGCGCGGCGGAGAAGAAGGGCGTGGTGGCGCCGCAGCTGCTGCCCGACTGGGCGGTGCTGGACGCCGATCTGACGCTTGGCCTGCCGCGCGAGGTGACGGCGGCCACCGGGGTCGACGCCATGGTGCACGCCATCGAGGCCTATACCTCGGCGCATCGCAAGAACCCGCTCTCGGATGCGCTGGCGCGCGAGGCGCTGACGCTGCTGGGCGCCAATATCCGTCGGGTCTGCGACCAGCCAACGGACCGCGCGGCGCGCGGCGCCATGCTGCTGGGGTCGATGCTGGCGGGCATGGCCTTCGCCAACGCACCGGTGGCGGCGGTGCATGCGCTGGCCTATCCGCTGGGCGGGCGTTTTCATGTGCCCCACGGGCTGTCGAACTGCCTGGTGCTGCCGCATGTGCTGGATTTCAACATGCCGGACGCGGCGCCGCTTTACGCGGAACTGGCGCCGCTGGCCTTCCCCGGCGCCGCCGCAAGCGGCGCGGCGCTGGTCGCGGGATTGCGCGCGCTGGCCCCCGAGATCGGACTGAAAACCCGCCTGCGCGACGTGGGGGTCAATCACAACGCCCTGCCGCTGCTGGCCGAGGACGCCATGAAGCAGACCCGCCTGCTGATCAACAATCCGCGCGAGATGACCCTGGCTGACGCGCAGGCGATCTACGAGGCGGCGCTTTGAATCGGGGTCGTTGACTTGGCCTGGCGCGCCTTGTCCGCTTTCCATTCGCGCAGGAACCGCCAGTCCATCACCGCCATGAAGATGGTCGCGCCCACGAACATCACCGCGATGTAGGTGTAGAGCGCAGGGCGCACGTCCAGCCCCTCGGGATAGGTGAACAGCGCCAGCCCGTTGCGCCGGAACGTGGCGGAGACCAGCAGCAGGTTGATGATGTTGTTGCCGAAATGCAGCCCGATCGCGGCGCCCAGATTGGCGGTGCGCGAGGTCACCGCCGCCATCACCAGCCCGAACACGAAGTGATACCAGCTCAGCCCCAGCGGCGCGCTCGGATCGGGGTGGGAATAGGCGAAGATCAGCGACGGGATCACCGACCAGCCGATGATCGACCAGCTGCGCGCGGCGATCTGCTGCAGCATGTAGCCGCGAAACACCAGTTCCTCGGCGGCGGTCTGGATGAACACCAGCGGCACCGCGAAGATCATCAGCGGCAGCCATTGGCGCAACGGTTCGATCTCGAACGCGGCGCCGCCCTGGGATATGAGCATCGGCAGCCAGGCCATGGACCCGACCCCCAGCGACAGCCCCAGCCCGATGCGGAAATGCCGCCAGTTCAGCCGCCCGTCCGGGCCGAACAGCGTCGCCCCCGACCGCTTGTGCACGTAATGCAGCGTCAGCCACAGCGCCGGCCACACCGCGGCGAAGGTGGCGAGGATCAGCAGCATCGACAGCCCGGACGAGGGCGTGTGCACCTCGCGCTGGATGGCGCGCAGCGATTCGGTCAGGGTGCGGTTGTGGGAAAAGCCGTAAAGCGCGGTCTGCGCGCCCATGCGGGCCAGCAACCCGAAGCCGAAGATCAGCGCCGCCAGCATCGCGAAGCCAAGCAGGGTTCGCCAGATCTCGACGCGCGGCAAGGCCGCGTCGCTGTAGGCGCGCAGGGGGTGGATG
Source organism: Oceanicella sp. (assembly GCF_056449545.1). Taxonomy (NCBI): domain Bacteria; kingdom Pseudomonadati; phylum Pseudomonadota; class Alphaproteobacteria; order Rhodobacterales; family Paracoccaceae; genus Oceanicella; species Oceanicella sp. The sequence goes on from NZ_JBWOMN010000043.1 coordinate 9,200, forward strand.
AATCTCCGGGGAGGGGGTTCGATCGAATCTTTCACCACGTCAGTTTACAGGAAAAAAAACATGAATGGTTGATGAAAATTAGCGTTAACGCATGCCGATCGCCCGCCAGCCGCGCCCGCGCCGGGATTGCCGCGCAATCGCCGCGCGCCGGTTGCGCGGCCCTTGAATCGCGGGCTTTCGGGCTGATCGCGGCGGCGCCCGGCACATGCGGGGCGGGCGCCGCAATGGCGGAATTCCCGCAATGGATCAATCCTGTCGGCACGGGTCATGCGTCGCCGTCTTGCGCTCGCGCCCCGGCTTGACTAAGCCTTTCGGCAAAGCCCCTTTCGCGCCGGGCGGCGCGAATGCGGGGGCCGTGCAAAACCATGCCAGAGCGACCGGGAGACGCGCCATGACCGCCAGAAACGACCTCAAGAACCGCCTTCCCAGCCGCCATGTGACCGAGGGCCCCGCGCGCGCGCCGCACCGGTCCTATCTCTACGCAATGGGCTTGACCGACGAGGAAATCCACCGCCCCTTCATCGGCGTCGCCACCTGCTGGAACGAGGCCGCGCCCTGCAACATCTCGCTCAATCGTCAGGCCCAGGCGGTGAAGCTCGGCGTCAAGGAGGCCCACGGCACGCCGCGCGAATTCACCACCATCACCGTCACCGACGGCATCGCCATGGGGCATGAGGGCATGCGTTCGTCGCTGGCCTCGCGCGAGGCGATCGCCGACACGGTGGAACTGACCATGCGCGGCCACTGCTACGACGCGCTGGTGGGGCTGGCGGGCTGCGACAAGTCGCTGCCGGGGATGATGATGGCGATGGTGCGGCTCAACGTGCCCTCGGTGTTCCTCTATGGCGGCTCGATCCTGCCGGGGCGGCTCGACGGGCGCGACGTCACGGTGCAGGACGTGTTCGAGGCGGTGGGCCAGCATCAGGCGGGCAACATGTCCGCCTGCGAGCTGGAAAAGCTCGAACAGGTGGCCTGTCCCTCGGCCGGGGCCTGCGGCGGTCAGTTCACCGCCAACACCATGGCCTGCGTGTCCGAGGCGATCGGGCTGGCGCTGATGAATTCATCGGGCGCGCCGGCCCCCTATGAAAGCCGCGATCAATACGCCGACGCCTCGGGGCGCGCGGTGATGAACCTGATCGAGAAGAATATCCGCGCCCGCGACGTGGTGACGCTGAAATCGCTGGAAAACGCCGCCCGCGTGGTCGCGAGCACCGGCGGATCGACCAATGCCGGGCTGCACCTGCCGGCCATCGCCCATGAGGCGGGCATTCCCTTCACGCTGCAGGATGTCTGCGACATCTTCCGCGACACGCCCTATTTCGTCGATCTCAAGCCCGGCGGGCAGTATGTGGCCAAGGACCTCTACGAGGTCGGCGGCGTGCCCGTGGTGCTCAAGCAGCTGCGCAAGGCCGGGCTGCTGCACGAGGATTGCATGACCGCCTCGGGGCGGGTGATCGGCGAGGAGCTGGACGAGATTTCCGGCGAGGCCGACGGCAAGGTGATCCACCCGGTCGAGACGCCGCTGTCGCGGACCGGCGGCGTGGTGGGGCTCAAGGGCAACGTGGCGCCCGACGGCGCCATCGTGAAGATCGCCGGCATGAGCGAGGATCAGATCGTCTTCACCGGCCCGGCCCGGGTGTTCGAATGCGAGGAGGACGCCTTCGCCGCCGTGCAGGCCCGCAGCTATGCGGAAGGCGAGGTGCTGGTGATCCGCAACGAGGGCCCCTCGGGCGGCCCCGGCATGCGCGAGATGCTGGCCACCACAGCCGCCCTGTCCGGGCAGGGCATGGGCAAGAAGGTGGCGCTGATCACCGACGGGCGGTTTTCCGGCGCGACCCGCGGTTTCTGCGTCGGCCATGTGGGGCCGGAGGCGGCCCATTGCGGCCCGATCGCGCTGCTGAAGGACGGCGACGTGATCACCATCGACGCCAGGGCCGGGGTGATTTCGGTTGATCTGAGCGACGACGAGCTGGCGGCGCGAAAGGCCGACTGGAAAGGCCCGCGCGAAACCATCTACGCCTCGGGCGCGCTGTGGAAATACGCGCAGCAGGTCGGCGCGACCCGGCTTGGCGCGGTGACCCATCCCGGCGGCGCGGCGGAAAAACACGTCTACGCCGATCTGTGACCTTGAACGTGCAAGCGAGGCCCGCCCATGCGGGATGATCTTTCGCGCGGCCTGCGCCGCGCGCTGCTGGCCGGCGCCGGGCTTCTGCTGGCCGCCTGCGCGGCGCAGCAGGGCAACCCGCTGCGCCCGCTGGACTGGAAAAGCGACGCCAACGGTTCGCTGGAATTCGATGTCTCCGGGCGGCAGGTGGTGGTGGCGCCGCCGGTGGGGTTCTGCATGGACCGCAACGAGGTCTGGCAGCAGAAGGACGCGGTTTTCGTGCTGATCGAGGATTGCGCCACCCTGCGGGCCGGCGGTTCGACGTCGCGGTTCGACGGGCTGGTCAGCCTCGCCATCGGCGATGCGCCGCTGTTCGACGCGCAGGCCGATGACGGCAGCAAGGTGTTTGCCGAACTGGAGGCGTTCCTGCGCTCCGGCGACGGGCGCGCCACCGCCGGCATGGGCGGGGCGGCGTCGGAGGTGCGGGTGGTCGAGGCGCGTCGGCTGCGCGACACGCTCTACGTGCTGGTCGAGGACAAGGGCGAACACGTGCTGCCCGGGCTCGGTCCGCGTTTCTGGCGCGGCTTCACCAATCTGAACGGGCGCAGCGCCATCGCCTCGCTGGGCATGTTCGAGGGCAGCGCCATGGGCGACGCGGAAAAACTGGCGACGCTGGCGCATGTGATCGCCACGCTGAAACGCGCCAATGGCGACCCGGTTTCGGACGCCGAGGCGCGGATCGCCACGCGCGCCTCGCGCCCGGTGGCCTACGCCTATGCCAGACAGGAACGCGAGATTCTCGCCACGTCCCGCGGCGTGCCGCTGCCCCGGTCGCGCCCGGGGTCGGCGCGCGCGCGCGGGGCGGCGTCGGGGAGGGCGGCGTCAGGGGGGGCGGCGGTTATCGCCGCGGCGTCGGATCTCAGCCCGGCCTCGGCGCCGTTGGCGCGGCGCCGGCCCAGATCCTGAGCGCGCCGCGCGGCGTTCACGCGGCTTCGAGCCCCGCGACGCGGGCCTTGACCTCGGCCACGGCCTTCGCCTTCACCGGGCCGTAGCCGCGGATCTCCATGGGCGCGCGGGCGATCTCCACCGCCCTGGCGTGGGTCTGCGCGTCGAGCCCGGCCAACTGGCGATCCAGCGCCGCTTCGAACCAGCCGGGCAGGGCGCGCTCCATGCGCCGCTCGGCGCTGTAGCCGAACACATCGAACGGCCCGCCGCGCAGGGTTTTCAGGCGCGCCAGCAGGCGCAGCGGCCCTTGCAGCCATTGCCCGAAAACCCGCTTGCCGGGACGGCCGCGCGAATCCACGCCCTTGGCGAGCAGCGGCGGCGCGAGATGGTAGTTGACCTTGAAATCGGCGCCGTTCTCGCCCTCGAAATCCCGCTTCAGCTGGTCGAGAAACCCGCGGTCCATATGCAGCCGCGCCACCTCGTATTCGTCCTTCACGGCCATCAGCTTGAACATCGAGCGCGCGACGGCCTCGGTCAGATCCTCGCGCCCGAGCCCGGTTTCGGCGGCGCGGACCCGGTCGACGATGGCGCGATAGCGCGCCGCGCAGGCCGCATTCTGATAGTCCGTCAGAAACGCCTCGCGCCGGGCGATCAGGTCGTCGAGCGTCTCCGGCGCGGGCGCCGGGCCTTGCCATGTCGTCGCGAAGCCCGCCGGATCGGCGGCGGCGACGCGCCCCCAGGCGAATGCCGACTTGTTGCGTTCGACGGCGACGCCGTTCAAGTCGATGGCCTGCATCAGCGCCTCGAATCCCAGCGGCACCAGCCCCGCCTGCCAGGCCATGCCCAGCATCAGCACATTGGCGAACACCGCGTCCCCCAGCAGCGCCTCGGCGGCGCGGTTGGCGTCGGTCGCCAGCGGCGCCGCGCCGGTCAGCGCCTCGATGCGGGCCATGCGCTCGGGCACCCGCAGATCGGCGTCGCGGTGCAGCACCACGTCGCCGGTGGGCATCTCGGCGGTGTTGAGCACGGTCTTCATGCCCCGTCGATACGCCCGGCTGGCCTTTTCCGAGGCGCTGACCACCGCGTCGCAGCCGATCAGCGCGTCGGCGGCGCCTTCGTCGATGCGCACCTGGTTGAGCTTGCCGGGGTCCGCGGCGATGCGCAGGTAGCTCATCACCGGGCCGAATTTCTGCGCGAATCCGGTGAAGTCGAGCACGCTGGCGCCCTTGCCCTCCAGATGCGCGGCCATGGAGATCAGCGCCCCCACGGTCACCACCCCGGTGCCCCCGACCCCGGTCACCAGCAGGTTCCAGACGCCGTTGCCATCGGCGCCCGCGTCGGTTTCGGGCAGGTCCGGCGCCGGCAGGGCCGCGGCCCGCGCGGCGCCGTCCACGGTTGCGCCGGTCTTCTTGCGCCGCCGCGCGCCTTCGATGGTGACGAAGCTCGGGCAGAACCCTTCGAGGCAGGAAAAATCCTTGTTGCAGGCGGACAGGTTGATGCGCCGCTTGCGCCCGAACGGCGTGTCCACCGGTTCGACGCTCAGGCAGTTCGAGGCCACCGAGCAGTCGCCGCAGCCCTCGCAGACCAGTTCGTTGATCACCGCGAAGCGCGGCGGATCGTCGAGCGCGCCGCGCTTGCGCCGCCGGCGTTTCTCGGTGGCGCAGGTCTGGGCGTAGATCAGCGCCGACACGCCCTTCACCTCGCGCAACTCGCGCTGCAGCGCGTCCATCTCGCGACGGTGATGGATGGTGGCGCCCGCCGGCAGGTCGCGCAGGGAAAACCTCTCGGGTTCGTCGGAGACCAGCGCGATGCGCGCGACGCCCTCGGCGCGCAGGGTCTGGGCGATGGCCTGAACGCTCACCGGCCCGTCCACCGGCTGGCCGCCGGTCATCGCCACCGCGTCGTTGTAGAGGATCTTGTAGGTGATGTTGGTCCCGGCGGCGACCGCCTGACGGATCGCCAGCGACCCGGAATGATACCAGGTGCCCTCGCCGAGATTCTGGAAGATGTGCCCGCGCCCGGTGAAGCGCGACGACCCGACCCAGTTCACGCCCTCGCCGCCCATCTGGATCAGCGAGGACGTGTCCCGGTCCATCCACGACGCCATCACGTGGCAGCCGATCCCGGCCATGGCGCGCGATCCTTCCGGCGCCCGGGTCGAGGTGTTGTGCGGGCAGCCCGAACAGAAATACGGGGTGCGGTTGGCGCCCTCGACCACGATCGGCGGCGGCGCGGCGCGCAGCGCTTCCGCCCGCGCGGTCAGATTCAGATCCGGGAACAGCGCGTCGAGGCGGCGCGCCACCGCCAGCGCCAGCTGGCGCGGCGACAATTCGCCGGTCCAGGGGATCAGACGCCGCCCGTGCTCGTCGTTCTTGCCGACCATGCGCTCGGGCTTGTCGCCGGGGAAGTCGTAGAAATATTCCTTCAACTGGCTCTCGATGATGGCGCGCTTTTCCTCGACCACGAGGATTTCACGTTTGCCGCGCACGAAATCCAGCGCCGCCGGCCGGGCCAGCGGCCAGACCATGCCCACCTTGTAGATGTCGATGCCGATGCGCCGGCAGGCGGATTCGTCGAGCCCCAGCAGCGCCAGCGCCTCCATCAGGTCCAGATGCGCCTTGCCGGTGGTGACGATGCCGTAGCGGGCTTCGGGCAGGGCGTAGAGCGCGCGGTCGATGGGGTTGGCGTTGGCAAAGGCCAGCACGGCGCGGATCTTCGCCGCCATCAGGATTTCCACATGCGGGCCGGGCTTGTCGGGCCAGCGGTAATGCAGCCCCCCCGGGGGGGCGGTGAAATCCGGCTGCGCGAAGGCGCGCGGGCGCGGCAGCAGCACGGAGGCGCCGGATTCCACCATTTCCGAGACCACCTTGAACCCGGACCAGACGCCGGCGAAGCGGCTGAGCGCGAAGCCGTATTCGCCGAATTCCAGGTATTCCGCCACCGAGGAGGGCGACAGAACCGGCATGAACCAGGTCAGGAACGCCGCGTCCGACTGATGCGGCATGGACGAGGACACGCTGCCATGATCGTCCCCCGCCACCACCAGCACCCCGCCATGGGGCGACGACCCGTAGGCGTTGCCATGTCTGAGCGCGTCGCCGGAGCGGTCCACCCCCGGCCCCTTGCCGTACCAGAGCGAGAACACGCCATCGACCTCGCGCCCGGGGTCGGTTTCCACCTGCTGCGTTCCCATGATCGCGGCGACGGCGAGATCCTCGTTGACCGCCGGCATGAAATCGATTCGGGCCTCGGCGAGCAGCGTCTTGGCGCGCCACATCTCCAGATCCACGGCGCCCAGCGGCGAGCCGCGATAGCCCGACACGAAGCCGGCGGTGTTCAGCCCGGCCTCGCGGTCGCGCCGCGCCTGATCCAGCATGATCCGGGTCAGCGCCTGCGTGCCGGTGAGAAACACCCGCCCGCTCCGGGCGAGATAGCGGTCTTCAAGGCGGTAATCGGCGGGGCGCGGCGCGGCGGCGTCAAGCATGGCGGGGGACTCCTTGTTCGGGGATGATTTTACGCTGAAACCAAAGGAAGGATTTTTCGTTTTTTTCTATCCGACGGCAAAATTCGGTGAATTTATCCTGATAGCCATGTCAATCGGATGGATTTTCCGATAATCTCCACGCCATGACCCTCAGCGATTCCGACAAGCGGCTGCTGCGGCTGCTGCAGAGCGATTGCCGGATGTCCAATCAGGACCTCGCCGATCGCGCCGGGCTGTCCGCCTCTGCCTGCTGGCGGCGGGTGCGCGCGCTGGAGGATGCGGGGGTCATTCGCGGCCACGTGGCGGTGATCGACGCCGGCGCCGCGGGGATCGGCTTCGACGCCATGGTGCATGTCTCGCTCAACCGCCACGTGAGCGACAACGTCGCCCCCTTCGTTGACGCCATCGCCGCGCGCCCCGAGGTGCTCGACTGCTTCGCCACCACCGGCGAGGCGGATTATCACCTGCGCGTCGCCTGCGTCGATCTCGCCGCCTATAACCGGTTTCTGGAAAGCTTCCTGTTCAAGCTGCCCGAGGTGTCCAACGTGCGCACCAACCTGATCCTGCGTGAAATCAAGTCCCGCGGCCCGTTGCCGCTCTGACGCAAGCCATCCGAGGACCATTCAATGCGCCGCATCCTGACCGTCACCCTTAATCCGGCGCTGGACCTGTCCACCGAGACGCAAAAGGTCGCCCCCGGCCTGAAGCTGCGCTGCGCGCCGCCGCGCACCGATCCCGGCGGCGGCGGGGTCAACGTGTCCCGCGCCATCCGTTTTCTGGGCGGTGAATCGACGCCGCTGCTGGCGGCGGGCGGCGGGACCGGCATGCAGTTGCTGACACTGCTGCGCGCCGAGGGGTTGGCGCCGCTGGATCTGGGCGTCGACTGCGTCACCCGCCAGAGCGTGGCGGTGATCGAGCGCGACAGCGGCCTGCAATACCGCTTCGTGCTGCCCGGCCCGGACTGGTCAATCGGCGACGGCGAAACGGCTGCGGCGCGCATCGCCGGCGAAACCCGCCCCGGCGACCTGCTGGTGGTCAGCGGCAGCCAGCCCGCCGGGGTGGCGGCGGATTTCTTCCCGCGTCTCAACGATACGCTGGCGCCGCGCCGCGTCGACATGCTCGTCGACACCTCCGGCAAGGCGCTGGAGGCGGCGGCGCGGGGCGCCTCGCATCCGGGGCAGGCGCCGCTGTTCTCGCTGCGCATGGATCGCGCCGAGGCCCGCGCGCTGTCCGGGCGCGATTTGCCCGATCTGGTCGCGTTGGCCGATTTCGCCGCCGAACTGGCGGCGCGCGGCGCGGCGCGGATCGTCGCCATCGCCAGCGGCGCCGAGGGCACGGTGATCGCCGATGCCGAGGGCCGCCTTCATTGCCGCCCGCCCGAAGTGCCGGTGGTCAGCAAGGTCGGCGCCGGGGACAGCTTCGTCGCCGGCATGACCCTGGCGCTGGCGCGGGGCGGCGCAACCGCCGAGGCCTGCCGTCAGGGCGTCGCGGCGGCGGCGGCGGCGGTGATGACCCCAGCGACCCGGCTTTGCGACGGGGCGGCGGCGGCGCGCCTCGCGTCCCGGGTCGCCGTCGCCCCGATCTGACCGCCGCCATGCCGGGATCGCCCCCTCTCCCTCGCCGACGCGCGTCCCGGCCGTAGGGCGGATCCCGATCCGCCATCGCCCGCCCCACGCGCCTATTCGGCCATCGAGGCGACCCATGGATCCAGCGTTCCGCCTTCCAGATTCTCCGCCAGCCCAGCCTGCAACGCGCCCATGTCGATCTGGCGCAGCGACCCGCTTCCCGCCAGCGCGACCGCCATCGCCGCCGCGCGCCCCATGGCGAAGCACGGTCCCATCACCCGCACCGAGGCCAGCGCCCCGGGATCCGCGTCGATGCAGCGCCCCGCGACCACGACGTTGTCGAGCCCCTCTGGCGCCATCGCCCCGAACGGCACGAAATGCATGTGATCGGGGCCGAAGACCTCCCAATGGGCGGTCTCGGCCTCGATATGCAGTTCGATGGGCCATGTGCAGCGGGCGATGCGATCGGCGGGCGGGCGCCCGGCGCGCACCTCGTCGGCGCTCAGCCGCGACGCGCCCTGTATGGTGCGGGTCTGGCGAATGCCGGTCTGCCCGTAGATCGCCACTTTCGCGTCGCCCCAGGCCTCGGGGAATTCATCCGCGAACAGCGCCAGCAGCCCATCGACCTGCGCCCGGCCCTCGATTCCGGCCAGCGCCATGCCAACGGCGTCGAGCGGCGTCTCCACATGGGTGAGATTGGCCAGAACCCGGCCCGGGCTTACCGGAAACACGAAACCGTCATGGCGCACCAGCCCGAATTCGGCGCCGCGACGGCGCATGGCCTGGTGATAGCGGTCGCGCGGCCAGTCGCCGCAGATCTCGGTGCGCACATCCTCGAACACCGCGATCACCGTGCCGAGGATCGGCGCATCCGCCTCGTTCAGCTGCAGATCCGCCAGCCAGGGGATCGCCGCATCGCCCGAGGCGTCGATGAAGGCCCGCGCCTGGACCCGCAGGTCGCCGTAGCGGGTTGCGAAGTCCAGCGCCTCGACCCGCCCGCCGTCGCGCGACACCCTGCGCAGCACCGCGCCGGTCAGCGGCGCGACGCCGGCCTCGACCAGCTTGCGTTCGCCCCAGCGCAGCCAGTCGTTGATGCGGTATTCGAGGATCACCGTGCCGCGCGCGCGTCGCGGCGCCGCGGCGCCGCCGGCGATCAGCGCGCGCAGCATGTCGTCCATGACCCCGTGAGTGAGCCGCAGGGGCGTCGCGCCATTGCCGTAGAGCCCGCAGATGGTGCCGATCGCCGACCCCACGGCCTGCCCGCCGATCTGGGGCGCCGCGTCGGCGATCACCACGCTTTCGCCGAGCGCGCGCGCCTCCAGCGCCGCGGACAGCCCCGCCGCCCCGGCGCCGAGCACGCAGACATCGGCGCTCAGGAGTTTCGGCGCGGCGTCGGCGCGGCGAATGGGGCGGAGCTCGGGAAAGCGGGGCATCGGCATGCGTCCTTGGCTGCGGCCCCGGCGCGGCGGGGTCGGGATTCGGGTTCGCGCAGTATGCGCGCCGGAGGATTTCGGGCAAGGCGCTGGACCCGGAGCGAGATCGGCGCAACACTGGCGCCGAGCATGGCGCGCCGCATCGGCGCGCCCGCCAACCAACCGGCCTGCGCCCCGGCAACGCTCGCAGCGGGGGCGCAGGGCCGAAAAGACGTGTCAGACAGGGAGACCCGACGCATGACGATTTTCTCGACCGGATGGACCCGCCGCGCGGCGCTGGCGATGCTGGCGGCCGCCGGCGCCGCGACCATGGCGGGCGCCGCCATGGCGGATCAAAAGATCACCGTGGGCGCGCTGCGCTTCACCTCGCATTCGCCGACCTTCATCGCCTACGAAAAGGGCTATTTTTCGGATGAGGGCCTCGAGGTCGAGCTGAAATTCTTCCAGGCGGCGCAGCCGATCGCGGTGGCCATCGCCTCGGGCGACATCGATTTCGGCGTCACCGCGCTGACCGGCGGCTTCTACAACCTCGCGGGCAAGGGCGCGCTGAAGGTGATCGGCGGGCTGTATGCGGAAAAGCCGGGCCATGACGGCATGGCCATCCTCGCCTCGACCCCGGCCTGGGAGGCCGGTCTGAAGACCCCCGCCGATCTGAAGGGCAAATCCTGGGCCATGACCCAGCAGGGGTCGTCGTTCCATTACATGGCGGGCAAGATCGCCGAGGCCAACGGGTTCTCCCTGTCGGACATGAAGCTGAAGCCGCTGCAGAAGGTCGGCTCGATGATCGGCGCGGTGAAATCCGCGCAGATCGACGCCATGGCCATGGTGCCCCATATCGCCGCGCCGCTGGCGCGCAGCGGCAAGGTGAAGATCATCGGCTGGATGCGCGATCTGGGCCCCTATCAGGTGACCACGATCTTCACCTCGACCGACAACGCGACCAATGAGCGGGACAAGGTCGAACGCTTCATGCGCGCCTACAAGCGCGGCATCGCCGATTACCGCGCGGTGATGCTGGATCAGGACAAGGATCCGGCGGCCACCGAGGCGATGGTCGATCTGATCCACAAATACGTCTATGTGGACCGGCCGCGCGAAAAGGCCGCGGGGTCGATCAAGGCCGGCGCGGTCTACATGAACGCCGACGCCGGGCTGGACGTCGCCGATATCGAACGCCAGCTGGCCTGGTTCAAGGCGCAGGGCTTCGCGCCCGCGGATCTGAGCATCGACGACATGGTGGCCACCGGCTTCGCGCCGGTCATCGAGTGACCGCGCCCGATTGAGCGTCATGGCCTGACCTTTGCGTGCGTGGGGGGCGGGGCGGTTCGCCTCCCCACGCCGATCACGATGAAAAAAGACCGAGCAAGCGCATGGATCTGCATATCAAGGGCGTCGGGCATCGCTACGGCGTCACCGAGGTGCTGCGCGACATCGAACTGGTCGTGCCCTCGGGGCGGATCGTCTGCGTCATCGGCCCGTCGGGCTGCGGCAAGTCCACGCTGCTGCGTCTGATCGGCGGGCTTGAAAGACCCACCAGCGGCGAGATCCTGCAGATCGGCGCGCCGCCCGCCGACAGCCTCAACCCGCTCACCTACATCTTTCAGGATTTCGCGCTGCTGCCGTGGCGAAGCGCCGCCGGCAATGTCGGCCTTGTGCTCGAGGATCACGGCATCCGGGGCGCCGAGGCCCGGGCGATCATCGCCGACGTGCTGGCCCGCACCAAGCTCACCGAATTCGCCGACGCGTTTCCGCGCCAGCTGTCGGGCGGCATGAAGCAGCGGGTGGCGATCGCGCGCGCGCTGGCGGTGCGCCCGGCCTGCCTGCTGATGGACGAGCCGCTGTCGGCGCTCGACAGCCAGACCCGGGACTTGCTGCTCGACGATCTGCTCGACCTGTGGCTGCGCGAAGGCTTCACCGCCTGCTACGTCACCCACAACCTGGCCGAGGCCGTGCGGCTGGGCCACAAGGTGGTGGTGCTGTCGCGCCGCCCGGGGCGCATCCGCGAGGTGGTGGAGATCGACATCCCGCTCGATGAACGCCGGGACCACGCCGCGGCGCTGGAGACCCATCAGCGCCGGCTCTGGGACCTGATGCGCGAGGAGGCGCTGGCCGCCGATCAGGAGATCGCCGATGTCTGAGGCCAAGCCCCCCGACGCCGCGCCCCACGGGGCCTTGACCCCCGACGACCGGGGGCTGAAAGCCGCGGCGGCGGAATCATCGCCGCCCGCCGCGCCCAATCCGGACATCCGTCCGGTGCCCTATCGCGGCGGCGGTTTCGCGCCGCGCCCCGTCAGGGGCGTCGGCGCGCTGGTCTTCGCCGCCCTGCTGGGCCTGTGGTGGACGGGCGCCAGCATGGGCTGGATCAGCCCGCTGATCCTGCCGACGCCGGGCGAGGTGGGCGAAGCGTTTTCGAATCTCGTCACCTCGGGGCAGCTCTGGCTGCACATGAAGGCCTCGCTCAGCCGGCTGGCGCAGGGCTGGATCTACGGCACGCTGCTGGGGCTGGTCTTCGGGATGGCGGCGGGGCTGTTTTCCATCGCGCGCAGCGCCGTCGTGCCGCTGGTGGCGGCGATCTTCCCGATTCCGAAGATCGCGCTGCTGCCGCTGTTCATCATCTGGTTCGGCATCGGCGAGGAATCCAAGGTCGCCACCATCCTGTTCGGCACTTTCTTTCCCACGGTGATCGCGGTCTATGGCGGGGTCGACAATGTCGATCGCGGGCTGATCCGCATGGGCCAGAGCTTTGGCCTGTCGCGCCTGTCGATCATCCGCAAGATCGTGCTGCCCGGGGCCATGCCGGCGATCCTGTCGGGGATGCGGATTTCGGCGTCGATCGCCATTATCCTGCTGGTGGCGGCAGAGATGATCGGCGCCGAATACGGCATCGGCGCCTATGTGCTGCTGGCGGGCAATCTCATGGCCACCGACCAGTTGATCGCCGGGGTCGCGGTGCTGTCGATGATGGGGCTGACGGTCAGCTGGCTGCTGGGCCGCGCCGAACGGGCGCTGCTGCGCTGGCGCGGGTAGTTTTTCGGCTTTTCAAGGATTTCACCGGGCCGG
>NZ_JBWOMN010000044.1:0-16007 GCF_056449545.1 Oceanicella sp.
GGCGCCGCTGGCCGCGGCGCTCGCGGCGGCCACGCGCGACGCGGGTCCGGCGCTTGACTGGCAGGCGCTGCTCGACCCGGCGGCGCATACCGGCATGGCGGCGCGTTTCGCCGACCGCTTCGCCGCCGCGGCCCGCGCCGAGGCCGCCTCGCCGCCCCTATCCGCCCCCGGCGGCGCCGATGGCGGCGCGGCCTGACAGAGTCGCCACGGGCGCCGGACGCCAGGCCGCCAGCGCGGCGCTGACGTCAAAGCCGCGGGCGCGCAAACGGCGGAACCTGCGCGCCAGCGGCTCCGCCGGCAACCGGGCGGGCAGGGGCGGCGGCGTGGCGGCGAAACCGATATTGACCTCGCGACATGCCCGGGCCAGCGCCGCGCGCGCCTCGGCCTCGGGGCCGGCCAGCAAGGCGGCGGGGTCGATCAGCGCGATGCGCCCGGGCGCGCAGCGGCGCAGCATGTCGCGTTCGCGGCGCATGGCGCGCCGCGCCGCCTCGGGCGCGATGTCCCCGCCCAGCGCCCAGGCGTCGCGCAGCACGATCAGCGCCGCATTGGGGTCGTCGGCGATCACCGACCAGATCGCCTCGTCATCCTCCGGCGCGAGGCAGACCCCCTGGACCGACCGCCCCGCGCCGATCAGCGACGCCAGCAGCCGTTCGGGCGAAATCGCGCGGATCGCCGGCGCGTTGCTCAGGCCGCCGGGCCCGAGCCGCGCGTCCGCGCCTCCATCCCCGGCGAACCCGCCTCCGGCGAATATGCGCCCGTGCACGGCGATGTCGGCGCTGTGCGCCAGCCAGGGGCGGAGCGGCGCCGCGAACGCCGCCTCGACGCCCACGAACACCTTGTAGGGCGCGGCTGTGGCGCCCATCCGCTCGGCGCTGAGCCTGGGCGCGCGCCCCGCATGGCGCAGCCCCGGCGGCGCGGCCCGGGCGCGGGCCTCGATGTCGTCAAAGGCGATGGCGGGGGGGCGACGCCCGAACCCGGCGCCGCGTGCGGGCGGATCGCCGAGAAACCGCGCATAGAGCCGATCCGCCCCCGGCCAGATCTTTCGCGCGAAAAACCAGTCGCTCGCCTCCAGCGCCGCCAGATGATCGTCGTAGAACACATGCGGGCGGCCCTCGGCGTCGAAGCGCGCGAAAGTGAGCCCATGCCCGGCGATGCGCCCGGGATCGGCGTGGCGCGCGGCGAGGCTCTGGAAAAAGCTTTCATCCGGGGTCCATGTGCGGCGAAACCAGCGGATCAGCCGGGGCAGATCCGGGTCGTCGAGGATCGCCTCCGCGGTGCGGCGGCTCAGGCACCACCACTGCGCGCCGATGCGCGGCGCCAGCGGCGGCTTGCGGCGCAGGCCCAGCCGTCGCTGCGCGGCCACCAGCGCATCGAAGGCGCGGCGATGGCGCCGCCAGGACACCGGAAAATAGTATTCGAAACGCTCGCGGCAGAGGCCGCCGCGCACCCATGACGAGACCGTCGGGTCGACGCTCTCGATGAAATCCAGGTCGCGGCGGTCGTCGAGAAAGGCCCGCAGATCGGCGGCGCCGCGCAGCGGCAGATCGGCGCCCGACAGCAGCGCCACATGGCGCCAGCCGGGTTCGGCGCGCAGGGCGGCGAGCCCGTCCAGCGTCGCCCCGACAAGCGGCCACATGCCCCATTCGGCGCGGCGCGGCCTGATGCGCAGCGCCGGCGCGCCGTCCAGCGCGGTTTCGAAAGCCGTCGCATCGGCGCGGCGGTCCAGATGCACGGCCACCGGCGCGCCGTCGCGCGCCAGATGCGCCGCCAGCGCCCCGGCCCGCGCCAGATGGTCATGGGCGAGGATGATGTAGGCGACGCTCATGGGACCGGGGCCCTCACGCCCAGAGCCCCGCGCCCATCAACCCGCGGGCCGCCAGTTGGCGCCAATCCTCATACCGCGTTGACCGGGCGTTGAAAAATCCGCGCCCGCCGGCCAGCGCCGCCGCATAGGCGGCGTATTCGCGCCCGCCTTCGTAATGCTCGGCGCGGATCTCCGGGTCGCCGGCCTTTTGCGCCAGCGGGGCCAGGAACTTGGCGTGCAGCAGGCAGGCGGAGAGCATCTCCCCCCGGTCGCGCGCATAGGTGCGGTTCAGGCGCCGGGGCAGCAGCGCGTGGGTCGAGGAGGCATAGACCGGCCGGCCCCGCCATTTCACCAGCGGAATCTTGTTGAGCGCCGGGGCGTGGCGCGGGGCGTCGGCGAACAGCGCCCGCAGGCGCGGGCCGCCGCGAATCCACAGGTTGTGGTAGCGGGGATCGCGCTCCACCAGATGCCCGGCGGCGTCGAACCAGGGGGCCGCGGCGATGGGATCGGCGCCCCGCGGGCAGGGGGCGAGGCCGGGTGTCTCGGGATAGAGATCCACCAGCATGGCGCCGAGGCTTTGCCGGTCGCGGTGGTCGAGCCAGTCGGTCAGCGCCGGCAGCGGGCGCGTGTCGCAATGAGGGTAGATCAGGAATTCATCGGGGTCCACGGTCAGCGCCCAGCGCCCGCGCGCGTGGCGCGCCAGCAGCGCATTCACCCAGTCCATGCCGAACCGCGCCGCCCGGTAGGAGCCGCGCGCCCGCCACAGCGACACGTCCGGCTGATCGGCCAGCAGCGCCGGGCCGTCGTCGCGCGACCCGTTGTCGATCATCAGAAAATGCCCGACGCCCAGCCGCCGATAATAATCGAGAAACCATTCCAGCCGCGGGGCCTCGTCCCGGAGACAGGCGCAGAGCAGCACGCCGTCGCCGGGCGGGCGCGTGACCGCGGCGGTCAGCGCGCGTGCGGCGCGGCGCGCCCGCCGCAGCAGGTTTTCGCGCTCGGCGCGGAGCGAGATGGCGCTGGCGAGCCCC
Source organism: Oceanicella sp. (assembly GCF_056449545.1). Taxonomy (NCBI): domain Bacteria; kingdom Pseudomonadati; phylum Pseudomonadota; class Alphaproteobacteria; order Rhodobacterales; family Paracoccaceae; genus Oceanicella; species Oceanicella sp. Next base: position 2,836 of record NZ_JBWOMN010000044.1, read on the forward strand.
ATGCGGTCTTGTTCCTCAGGCCCCACGCCCGATCGATGTCCCGACCCGATCCTGCGCAGGACAGGGTGAATCCGGGGTTAAGCGGACCGGTGTTCCAGCCTGTCGATGAAGGCGGAGACCTTGTCGAAATGCGCCTGCCAGCTTGGCGCGCGCCAGTGCGCGATGCGCGCGAGCTGCGCGGCGCGGCGCGGCGACCCGGGCTCGGCGTAGTTCAGGATGGTCTCGATCCAGGCGGGCAGATCCAGGGGGTCGAGATAGTCGGGCGCGTCGGCCGCGGCCTCGCGCAGGGCCGGCAGATCGGCGGCGATCACCGGGGCGCCCGAGGCCAGCGCCTCCGCCGCCGGCAGCCCGAACCCCTCGGCGAAGGAGGGCAGCAGCAGCGCCGTGGCCCGCGCCAGCCGCGCCGCGACGGCGGCGTTGTCGAGGCCGGGATGTTCGAACACGCAGCGCCCGATCATCGGGCTGCGCTCCAGCACGTCGAGGATCATCTCGTTTTCCCAGCCCCGGCGGCCGATGACGTGCAGATGCGGCGCGGCGGCGCCCAGTTCGTCATGCAGCCGGCGCCAGATCCGCAGCATCCCCAGATGGTTCTTGCGCGGCTCGATGGTGCCGAGCATGACGAATTCCGCCGCCCCCGCCGGCGGTTGGTTGGGCGCACGCGCCGGCGCTGCGGCGCCAAGCAGCGCCGTGCAGGCCGGCGGCGTCGCGTCGAGATGCGCCCGGGCCCGCGCGGCGGTGTCCGCGGAATTGAACACCACCCCGTCGCATCGGCCGGCGGCGGCGAGAAACGCCATCAGCCGCGCCGGCGCCGCGGGGCGGGCGAATTCCGGGTGTTCGAGCGGAATCACGTCATGGATCATGGCCACCGCGCGGCTGACCCCGCCGGCGCGCAGCGCGCCCAGCCGATCCAGATCCAGATGCGCCTGCGCCACGTTCAGGTAAAGCGTGCGCGATCCCAGCGGCGCGATCAGCGCGCCCAGATCGGCGGCGACGCTGTCGGCGAGACGCCGCGCCAGGCTGTCGGCGCGGCGCTGGCGTTCGGATTTCCAGCGCGAGAACGCGCCGCGCAGATCCGAAGGCGGCAGTTCGTCGCCGGAGTCAAGGGTGTCGATCAGCTCGCGCGCCGCGTCCGGGCTCAGCAGCGCGTGGCGCTGCGCGGCGGTGACCAGGAACCGGGCCTTCGGCGCGGTCCCGGCGATCCAGTCGAAATAGGCGCGCTCCACCCGGTCGATGCCGCTGGGGGTGGGCAGCCGGGCGCGGGCCAGCGTGCGGGACAGATCGAGGATGACCGGCCCCATGCCGGTCAGCTCGAAAACCGGCCGGATTGCCGCCAGGCCCAGGCGTCGCCGATCATCTGGCGCAGGTTCGAGCGCGGCGCGCGCCAGCCGAGGATGTCCCGCGCCCGGGCGGCGTCGCAGACCAGCCGAGCCGGATCGCCGGCGCGCCGGGCGCCGGCGCGCACCGGAATGTCGCCGCCCACGACCTCGCGCGCCGCGTCGATCACCTCGCGCACCGAAAACCCGTGCCCGGTTCCGAGATTGAGCCGCAGGCTCGGCCCGCCGCGCAGCAGCCAGTCGGCCCCCTGCACATGGGCGTCGATCAGGTCGCTGACATGCACGTAGTCGCGGATGCAGGTTCCGTCGGGGGTGGGGTAATCCTCGCCGAACACGGTGATCGCGTCGCGCGTCCCGGCGGCGGCGTCGAGCACCAGCGGGATCAGGTGGGTTTCGGGGACGTGATCCTCGCCGATCTCGCCGCCCGCGTCGGCGCCGGCGACGTTGAAATAGCGAAACGCGATGGCGCGGATGCCATGCGCCGCCTCGAAATCCCCGAGCATGGCCTCGACCGCCAGTTTCGAGGCGCCGTAGGGGTTGATGGGGTTTTGCGGCGCTGTCTCGGTGATCGGGTGCTGATCCGGTTCGCCATAGGTGGCGGCGGTGGACGAAAACACGATGGTCCCGACCCCGGCGTCGCGCATGGCGCTCAGCAGATTCAGCGAACCGCCGGCGTTGTTGCGCCAGTACAGCCCGGGATCCCTGGTGGACTCGCCGACATTCGACAGCGCCGCGAAATGCATCACCGCGTCGGGGCGGATCTGGGCGAAGGCGGCGCGCAGGGCGTCCGGATCGTTGAGGTCGCCCTCGATCAGGGGACCGTATTTCACCGCCGCGCGCCAGCCGGTGCGAAAATCGTCAAAGGTGACGGGCTCGTGCCCGGCGGCGCGCAGCGCCTTGCACCCATGCGCGCCGATATAGCCGGCGCCGCCGGTGACCAGAATGCGTGCCACGAGGGCCTCCGTGCCAGATGCGCCGGGCTACTCGGCCGCGCGGGGCAGGGCGACGGTGTCCTGCAGGAACGCGTCGAATTCGTCATGCAGATCGGCGCGCGCCAGCCCGAAGGCCACGGTCGCCTGCAGGAATCCGGCCTTGGAGCCGCAATCGTAGCGCTTGCCGTCGAAGCGATAGCCATGGACATCGCGCCCCGCGGCGATCTCGGCGGCGATGGCGTCGGTGAGCTGGATCTCGCCGCCCGCGCCTTTCAGCCCCTTGTCGAGCGTGCGCAGCACCGAGGGCGTCAGGATGTAGCGACCGATCACCGCGAGGTTGGACGGCGCGTCCGCCGCGTCGGGTTTCTCCACCATGCCGCGCGCGCGCAGCAGCGGGTTCATGTCCTTCTCGATGTCGAGCACGCCGTAGGACGAGACCTTGTCCGAGGGCACCTCCATGGCCGCGACCATGCAGCCGCCGATATCCTCATAGGCCTCCATCATCTGCTGAAGGCAGGGCTTGGCGCCCATGATCACGTCGTCGGGCAGCAGCACCGCGATCGGTTCGTTGCCGACCAGGCGGCGGGCGCACCAGACCGCATGGCCGAGCCCGAGCGCCTCGGTCTGGCGCACATAGGCGATGGCGCCGCTGTCCATGTTGGCCTTTTGCACCTCGGCGAGCAGATCGTCCTTGTTCTTGGCCACCAGCGCGCGTTCCAGATCGGGCGCGCAGTCGAAATAGTCTTCGAGCGCCGATTTGCCGCGCGAGGTGACGAAGATGAATTCCTCGATCCCCGCGGCGCGGGCCTCGTCGATGGCGTATTGGATCAGCGGTCGGTCGACGAGCGGCAGGACCTCCTTGGGAATGGCCTTGGTCGCGGGCAAGAACCGCGTGCCAAGCCCCGCCACCGGAAAAACCGCCTTCGTCACTTTCCTGCGCATCTTCGTCTCCTTGCTCGTCCGCGTCGCCCGGGCCCTGGCGGCGCGTGGACGATGCGGGCCTTGAACTCCACGCAAAGCATCTTGCGGATGATGGTCATCGAACCGCTGACATGACTGCGGGCGCGAGCGCCGACCCTGGCGCGAATTGATCTTCCTGCAATGCCATTGCTATGGACAAGGCCGCATAGTGCACTGCACCATCGAGTGGTTCAACGACATAATTTCCCAAAACGCGAAGCCCCTGCGACTGAGGCGCGTCCGCGTCGCGTCTGGTCTGGCCGATCCCGATCCGCCACGGAGCGGCGGTCACGCGCGCGGCCGCGACGCCGCCGCCCTGCGGCATGACGGCGCCCTGCGGCGTGACGGCGCCCTGCGGCGCGGGGGCGTAGGCCGGGTGGTCGGGGCGCAGCAGGCAGGCGATGCGGCGGCTGGCGCGGATGCGGGCGAATTCGGTCAGCGCCCGCGCGGCGCGTCCGCCCGCGGGGCGCGGCGCGTCGCGCTCGGACAACCCGAACACCCCGGCCTTGTGCCACCAGTAGCCGTCTTCGTGAAAGGCGGCGCGCAGGGGGCGCGGGCTCCAGCGGAAATCGATCAGCGTCACCGGGCGCCCGTCCGCCGCCAGCGCCCGGGCGACGGCGCGCATGCGGCCCAGATCGCCGGGCAGGGCGATGATCGCCAGCCCCTCGGCGGGGCGGGTTCGGCGCGGCGCCGGCGGGCCGCTGGGCCGCGGCGCATCGGCCAGCGCCCGCGGGTCGGCGCAGAAGCCGCGCGGCCCGGCATGGTCGCCGATGCGCACCCGGGCGCGCGGGCTGCGGGTGAAGCCGACCGCGAGCCCGTCCTCCAGCGTTTCCAGCAGCCCCGGCACCGCCACCGGTTCCAGCCGGCCGTCATGCACCATGCGCAGCAGCCGCGCGCGCTGCTTGTCGCGAAACCGCGCCAGCGCCAGATCCACCTGATCGGGCCGGGCGTGACGCATGAGGAAATACGCCTTGCTGGCGCCGATTTCGAACAGGCAGAGCGGCGCCCGGTTGGCGCGCCGAATCGACGAACGCGCATGCAGGTGCTGCACCTCCGCCGCGGGCGCGAAGCGCAGCGTCCAGCCCGTGCGATGCAGGCGCAGGTTCACGTCGCTCTCGTCAAGAAAATAGCGATAGTTTTCGTCAAATCCGCCGATCTCGTCCAGCGCCGCGCGCCGATAGGCGCAATTGGCCCCGAGGAAGCTCAGCGGGCGCATCCGGCGCGGGGCGTCGATGTCGTCGAGCGGCAGGGTCTCGCCGGTCTCCGACAAGGCCGAGGCGCGGAACTGGAACGATACCCCGTTCCAGCCGCGGGCATAGCCGCCGACCCCGCCCACGTCCGAATCCGCGAATGGCGCGGCCAGCGCGTCGAGCCAGCCCGGTTCGGGCGTCGCGTCGTCGTCGATGAAGGCGATGACCTCGCCCGATGCCGCCGCGACCCCGATGTTGCGCGCCCGCGCGATGTTGGCCTCGGCGCATTGGCGATAGATCACGCCCACGGCGCCCGGCCCGCGCACGCCGCAGTCGCGCAGGCTCGCCCGGTCGCCCACCACCACGACCTCGAAATCCGCAAGGCTTTGCGCGCGCAGGGCCAGCAGCAGCATGCGCAATTCGCGCGGCCGGTTCCGCGTCGGCACCACCACGGACACGGTCGCGTGGGCGCTGGTTGCATGCGGCGCGCCGGTCATCTCAGGCGAGCCCCGCGCCGGCCAGCGCGTCCTCGACCCGGGCGATGTCCACCGGATTGTTCAGTTCCCAGAACACGCGGCCGCGGGCCTCGACCTCGACGCAGCGCACCGGCACGTTGTTTTCCAGGAAGCGCAGCTGCTCCAGCCCCTCCCAGCTTTCCAGCGTCCCCAGCGGCCAGCCGCCATAGGAGCGCAGCGCCGTCGGGGTGTAGGCGTAGACGCCCACGTGATGGAACACGGGGCAGGTGTCATTCTCGCTGAACATGCGTCCGGTGTAGGGCAGAACCTCTTTCGAAAAGTAAAGCGCGCGGCCCTGACGGTCAAAAACCGCCGTGGTGCCGCCCACCCGCCCCGCCAGCCGGTCTTCGGTGAAGGCGCGGTGGGCGGCGGCGTCGCAGCGCAGCACCGGGGTCGCGACCTCGCAGCCCGAGGTCAGCATGGCGCCGATCAGCGCCTCGATGAACCAGGGCGGGGTCAGCGGCGCGTCGCCCTGCAGGTTCACCACCACGTCCGGATCGGCGAGCCGGGGCAGCGCCGCGGCGCAGCGCTCGGTGCCGTTGGCGCAGCTTTCGGGGGTCAGGGCGGTCTTGCCGCCGAACGACTCCACCTCGGCGACGATGCGCGCATCGTCGGTGGCCACCACCACTTCGGTGACGCCCTCGGCCAGCATCGCCGCCTCCCAGCTGCGGCGAATCAGGGTCTTGGACCGCCCGCCCGCGCCCTTCAGCAACTGCATGGGCTTGCCGGGAAAACGCGCCGAGGCGTAACGGGCGGGGATGACGACCGAGACCCGCATCAGCCGAATTTCGCGTCCGAGGCCACGATCTCGACGCCCGGCGCATAGCAGATGAAGAACGGGTTTTCATAGCCGGGCTTGCCATAGGTCAGCGGTCCCGAGCCGTCGAGCCGGTCGACCCGGCCCCCGGCGCCGGTCAGCACCGCGTGCCCGGCGGCGGTGTCCCATTCCATGGTGCGCCCGAGCCGGGGGTAGAGATCCGCCTCCCCGGCCGCCACCAGGCAGAATTTCAGCGACGAGCCGGCGGAGAGGAAATCCGCCGCCTTGTATTGCGCGATATAGGCGTCGGTGGCCGCGTCGCGATGGGATTTCGAGGCCACCACCTTCAGCGCGGCGTTGTCGGGCGTCGACACCCGCAGCGGGCGCGGATTGGCGCCGTCGGGATCGGCTTCCATGGTGCGGCCCGCGGCGTCGGTGTAAAACAGCCGCCCGATCGCCGGCGCGTAGACCACGCCGCGAATCGGCGCGCCGTCCACCACCAGCGCGATGTTCACGGTGAATTCGCCGCGCCGCCTGATGAATTCCTTGGTGCCGTCGAGCGGGTCGACGATGAAGAACGCGTCCGCCTGCACCGAATGGCTGTCCGCCTGTTCCTCGGTCACCAGCGCGATGTCGGGGAAGGCGGCGCGCAGGCCGGCGGAGATGAGGGCGTCGGCGCGTTCGTCGGCAAGGGTCACCGGGCTGTCGTCGGCCTTGGATTTCACTTCGAAATCAGGGCCGTCATAGACCTCCATGATCACCGCGCCGGCTTCGAGGGCCAGTCGGGTGATCTCGGAGCAGATCCTCTGGTGATCCATGTTTGTTCTCTCCTTAACGCTTGGATGCGACAGTCGTCGCGAATTCGGGCTTTTGTCGGGCAGCGGGCGCGGCAAGTCCATCATTATCGCCGCCCGGGTCCGGGCCGGCGCCTGATCCGCCCGCATCTGACCGGCCTCGCGTTGACAGGTCGTGAACAATAGGAGATCGCCGCGCCGTGACCGTCGCCGCGCCGCCAACCCCGCCCGGTCCGGGCGCCTTCGCGCCCCCCGCGCCGCCGCCCCTGTGGCGCAGCGCGCGTCGGGTGCTGGGGCTGCTGGCCGCGACCACGGTGAACGGGGTGCGCCGGCAGGCGGGGGGCGGGCTCGGCCTGCTGTCGGCCTTCGCGGTGCCGGTGATGATGGCGCTCGGCTTCATCGCCATGTTCGAAGTGATGGGCAAGTTCGTATCCGTGGTGCGCGGCGACATGGTGACGTTCCTGCTCACCGGGATCTACCTGTTCCTGATCGCCACGCGCACCAAGAACGCCGCCTCGATCGCGGTCAGCGGGCCGATGATGTTCCACCAGCCGGTGCAGCCGGTGATCATCGCCTGGGCCGGGGCGCTGTCGACCTTCTATGTGATGCTGGTGTCCATGGCGCTGATCTTCACCGGCAACTACCTGCTGCGCGACGTGGGCGCGATCCAGGATCCCTTCGGGCTGATCGCGCCGCTGCTGGTCACCTGGCTGTTCGGCGTCGGCGCCGGGATGTGCCTGACCGGAATCGCCCGCTACACCGGCGGCGCGCAGGTCTACAACCTGCTGTTCCAGCGGGCGATGTTCGTGACCAGCGGCAAGTTCATGACCGCCAATTCGGTGCCCGGCTTCATCCGGCCGCTGATGGACTGGAACCCGCTGTTTCACACCATCGACCAGATGCGCGACGCGGCCTTCGTGAATTACACCGCGCACACCACCTCGATGACCTATCCCGCGGCGGTGACCGCGGGGCTGCTGCTGCTGGGGCACATGCTGGAGCGCCGGGTGCGCGCCGATTTCTGCCTGAGCGGCAAGACCTAGCCCCGGGTCGCCCCCCGATGATGGCCGCCACCGGACGATGGACGTCAAAGGCGGGTGGCGTCGGCCTCGCCCTCGGCGAGCTTGTCGAGCAGGCGGAACAGCTCGGCCAGTTCCGCCCCGGTCAGCTTGGCGCTGAAATGGCGGTTGGTCTCCTCGGCGCGCGGGCGCACCAGCGCCAGCTTGGCGCGCCCCGCCTCGGTCAGCGCCAACGCCACCGCGCGCTTGTCGACGTCGCCTGGCTGGCCGTCGCCCCGCGCGGGCGCGCGCAGCAGCAGCCCGGCCCTTTCCATCTGGCGCAGCAATCGCGAGGCCGCAGGCCGCGTCACCCCCATATGCGCCGCCAGCGCCGAAGGCGAGGCCACGCCCTCCAGCCCGATCGAGGCCAGCGCCGTCCAGGTCATGCGCGTGACCCCGAGATCCCCGGCGCGCGCCTCGAAATGGCGATGCATGAGCGCGGCGGCGCGGCTCATGCGGTGGCCGATGCGGGTGGCGAGTCGATAGCTGGCTTGCATGACCGATGACCGTTGATGATTAACATTGGTAATGATATACCGGTCGCAATCACATGAAAAGCCGGTTTCGGCCCTTTCGGGAGCCCCCATGCGCCTGTTTTCCCACCGCGACCGTCCCGTGCATCTCGGCCCTTACCCGCTTGAAACCCTGGCCCGCGGCGACGCCGCCGCCGCGACCGCGGATTTCGCCCGCGCGCCGCGCTTCGCGCCGCTCGATTACGCCCGCCCGGACCATCCCACCAGCATCGTCAACGCCATGGCCGACTATGCGGCGATGCTGGACGCGATTCGCGAGGGGCTGGTCAAGAAACAGCGGGCCAGCATCCCCGCCGATCCGCAGGAACGCGCGAACAATCTGAAATCATTCGGCTATTTTTGCGACGCCTCGCAGATGGGCATCTGCGCCCTGCCGCGCGGGGCGCTGCTTGACGCGCCGTTGGTCAACCCGGCGGTGGCGCGGCTGGCCGAGGACCTGCGCACCAAGCAGACCAAGACGCTGGCCTCGGGCATCGACGTGATCATGGCCGAACTGAAGGAATCGGCCGAACGCCCGCCCGAACGCATCGACGGCGGTGACGGGGGGCGCGGCCCGCATTCCCACGCCATCGTCATCCTCTTCGAACATCCCCGCGACCCGGGCAGCGACGAGGAGGGCTGCGTGTGGTTCCGCGACGCGCAGGCGCATCGCTCGGCGCTGCGCGCGTCCGAGACCGCCTCGGTGCTGGCCAGCTACCTGCGGCTGCTGGGATTTTCCGCAAGGGCGCATTCGGCCTCGGCCTCGGATGTGGATCTGGGGCGGCTGGCGCTGGCCGCCGGGCTGGCGGAGCTTGACGGCGCCGCCCTGTCCAACCCCTATGCGGGGACCCGTTTCGGGCTTGCCGCCGTCACCACCGAAATGGAAATGGCGCCCGATCGCCCGCTGGCCCGGCGCGGCCTCGCGGACCGGCTGCGCAGCCACGGCCCGGCCTGGTGGGTGGGCAAGGGATTCGCCAAGAACGCCTTCAACCGCGACCCCTATGCGCGCCGCCGCTTCATGGACGGCGCGCAGCCTTTTGAACGCAGCCGTCGCGTCGAGACCCCGACCACCTATATCGACGAGCCCCGCGTCGCCCGGGTGCCCAAGCGCGCAGACATGTTCGCCCGCGCCCAGTTCGGCGACATGGGCCCGGCCAACCAGCAGCGCGCCAAGGCCGGGGGCTATGTGCGCAAATCCGCCTCCGGCTTCGCGTTTCGTCCGGCGCTGGGGGCCTTCGTGCTGCTGGGCGACGGCAAGGCGGCGCCCGAGATTTCGCCGCTGGCCAACGATCCGGCGCGCAACGCCGCCAACATCAAGGCCACGAGCTACTGGCTGGGCGCCGACGCGGTGGGGATCTCGCGCTGCCCGGACTGGACGTATTACAGCCACGACGCCGCCGGCGATCCGATCGCGCCCTACCACAAGAACGCCATCTCCATGATCATCGATCAGGGGCATGAAACCATGGACGGCTCCTCGGGCGACGACTGGATCGCCGTGGCCCAGTCCATGCGCGCCTATCTGCGATTCGCGCTGCTCGGCGGGGTGATCGCCCAGCAGATCCGCAACCTGGGCTACACCGCGCGGGTGCATACGGTGATGGATGGCGAGGTGCTGCAGCCGCCGCTGCTGCTGCTGTCGGGGCTGGGGGAGGTGTCGCGCATCGGCGAGGTGATCCTGAATCCCTATCTGGGGCCGCGTCTGAAATCCGGGGCGGTGACCACCGACCTGCCCATGACCCATGACCGGCCCATCGATTTCGGCCTGCAGCGGTTTTGCCGATCCTGCAGCAAATGCGCCCGCGAATGCCCGTCGGGGGCCATCACCGCCGGGCCGAAACTGATGTTCAACGGCTACGAGATCTGGAAATCCGACAGCCAGCGCTGCGCCGCCTACCGCATCGGCACGCTGGGCGGCGCCATGTGCGGGCGCTGCATGAAAGCCTGCCCCTGGAACCTCGAGGGCCTGTTCGCCGAGGCCCCGTTCCGCTGGGCGGCGATGAAGCTGCCCGGCGCGGCGAAGCATCTGGCCAGACTCGACGACAAGCTCGGGCGCGGCGGACTCAACCGCGTGAAAAAATGGTGGTGGGATCTGGAGATGATCGACGAGGGCCCCTACGGCCCGCCGCGCGAACCGGTCAATGAACGCGACCTGCAGCCGGATCTCCAGATCCGCTACGAGGACCAGACGCTCGCCGTCTATCCCGCGCCGCTGGCCCCGCATCCCTGGCCCTTCCCCTTCCCCATGGATCGCGAGGCCGGCATCGCCGCCTACAAGGCCATGATCAGCGCCGAGGATTATCAGCGCCACATCCTGTTCGGCACCATCGACCGGGTCGCGCATGTCTATGACAACGACAAGGGGCCCTCGCCGGTGATCCGGGTCGAACTGCGCAGGGTCGAGGCCATGACCCCCGACATCACCAAATATGAATTCCGCGACCCGACGGGCGCCGATCTGCCTGCGGCCGAGGCAGGCGCCCATATCGACGTCGTGGCGGCGCCGGAATTCTTCCGCCAGTATTCGCTGTCGGGCGATCCGGCGGACCCGTCGAAATACCAGATCGCGGTGCTGCGCGAGGATCGGGGGCGCGGCGGCTCCAGACTCATGCATCGGATCTTCGCCGAGGGGCGCAAGGTGTTCATCTCCCGTCCCATCAACCATTTCCCGCTTGAGGAGGGCGCGACGCGCAGCCTGCTGATGGGCGGCGGCATCGGGGTGACGCCGATGATCGCCATGGCGCATCGCCTGCATGCGCTCGGTGCCGATTTCGATCTGCATTATTCCTGCGCCAGTCGCGCGGCGGCGGGGTTTCTCGACGATCTGGCGGCGGCGCCATGGGCCGACCGGGTGCATCTGCATTTCTCCGACGAGGGGTCGCGGGCCGATCTGGCGGCGATCCTGTCGCGGCGCGAGGATGGATGGATGCTGTATGCCTGCGGGCCGGACCGCTACATGACGGCGGTGCTGGAAACCGGCGCCGGGCTCGGCTGGCCCGCGGACTCCATGCGGCGCGAATATTTCTCGGTCCCCGAGCAGCCCGACCACGTCAACCACCCCTTCACGCTGAAGCTGGCGCGCTCGGGGCGCGAGATCGCGGTGGCGGCGGATGAAAGCGCCGCGGACGCGCTGATCCGCGCCGGCCTGCCGGTGAACCTGAAATGCGCCGACGGGCTGTGCGGGGTCTGCAAATGCGGGTTGATCTCGGGCGAGGTCGAACACCGGGATTTCGTGCTCTCGGCGGCGCAGAAGGCCGACAGCGTCATCCTCTGCCAATCGCGCGCGGCGGCGGCGGCGGGGGTTCTGGAACTGGATCTCTAGGCGCCCGCATTGCCGAGGCTGGCGTCGGAATGCGGCGCCATCCCGGCGGCGAGGGGCGGGGCGATCGCCACCCGGTGAGGCGCCGCGCGCCCGCGGGCCGGGGCCGCGCGCCCGATCGCCCTTCCAAACCGGGCGCGCGGCGCGTATAAGCCGCCCATGATCCGAGTTTTGGGCATTTCCATGCGAATTACCCGCCCGGCCTCCTGAACGCGGAGCGCCGGGACAAGGCGTCTGCGGCTTTCGCGCGCCGATCATCCGACCTGACCAGACAGAATGACGGGACCAATCCCCATGTGCGCCGAAACCACGGACGACTCCGCGACCAACCCAGCGGACGCCGCTGAAAAACCCGATTACAAGGCCACCCTGCGCCTGCCCAGGACCGATTTCCCCATGCGCGCGGGCCTTCCCAGGCGCGAACCGGAATGGCTGGCGCGCTGGGCCGAGATGGGCGTCTACGACCGCCTGCGCGAAAAGACCGGGCGGCGGCCCTTCGTGCTGCATGACGGCCCGCCCTATGCCAACGGGCATCTGCATATCGGCCATGCGCTCAACAAGATCCTCAAGGATTTCATCGTCCGATCGCAACAGATGCTGGGGCGCGACAGCCGCTATGTGCCGGGCTGGGACTGCCACGGCCTGCCCATCGAATGGAAGATCGAGGAGCAGTATCGCGCCAAGGGGCTCGACAAGGACAAGGTGCCGGTCAACGAGTTCCGCGCCGAATGCCGCAAGTTCGCCCAGGGCTGGGTCGATATCCAGCGCGAGGAGTTCAAGCGCCTCGGCGTCACCGGCAATTGGGCCGATCCCTACCTGACCATGGCCTTTGACGCCGAGGCGGTGATCGCCGAGGAGTTCATGAAATTCATCATGAACGGCGCGCTCTATCGCGGCTCCAAGCCGGTGATGTGGTCGGTGGTGGAAAAGACCGCGCTGGCCGAGGCCGAGGTCGAATATCACGACCACCAGTCGCACACCATCTGGGTGAAGTTCCCGGTGGTCAAGGCGGTGGAGACCACCGGCGCGCAATCCGATCTGCTGGGCGTCGACGTGGTGATCTGGACCACCACGGCCTGGACCATCCCGTCCAACCGCGCGGTGGCCTTCAACCCGACGCTGTCCTACGGGCTTTATGAAGTCACCGATGCCGAAGAGGACAACTGGGCCAAGCGCGGCGACAAGTATCTGCTGAGCGACACGCTTGCGGCGGAGGTGTTCGCCGCGGCCAGGGTCGCGGGGTTCAGGCGGCTGCATGACGTCACCGCCGCGCAGCTTGACCTGCTGTCCTGCGCGCATCCGCTGCGGGGCGTGGAGGGCGGCGCCGGAGAATGGGATTACGACGTGCCCATGCTGCCCGGCGACCATGTCACCGAGGAGGCGGGCACGGGTTTCGTGCACACCGCGCCCAGCCACGGCGCCGACGACTACATCCTCGGGGTGAAGCACGGGCTGCCCATGACCCATAACGTGCTGGAGGACGGATCGTTCCGCGAGGATTTGCCGCTGTTCGGCGGCGCGGTGATCTTCGATCGCAAGGGCCGCGAAAAGGACGCCAACAAGCGGGTGATCGCGGCTTTGGCCGAAACCGGCGCCCTGATCGCGCGGGGCAGGCTGAAGCATTCCTATCCGCATTCGTGGCGCTCCAAGGCGCCGCTGATCTTTCGCAACACGCCGCAATGGTTCGTCGCCATCGACAAGAAGCTCGATGACGGCATGGGCGATTACGGCGACACGATCCGCGCGCGCGCGCTGACCTCGATCGACGAACTGGTGACCTGGACCCCGAAATCCGGGCGCA
>NZ_JBWOMN010000045.1:0-5996 GCF_056449545.1 Oceanicella sp.
TCCTCCATGCGCCGCTCCGCCGCGCGGCAGGTGCGCATCGCCGGGTGGTAGCGGCGCTGCATGAAATCGCCGAAGGTCTGGCGGCCGCGCAGGCGGCGTTCGCGCAGGGCCTCGATGCGTTCGCCGACGATCGCGGCGTAGGCGCGCGCCGCCCCGAAGCGGAAGGCGGCGTCCGCGGCCATGGTCTCGATTTCCGTGGACAGGCCGGTCAGTTGGTCGAGGGTTTCGCGCGCCCCGGCCTCGCCGGCGTTGGTGGCGCGCATCAGGTCGGTCAGCGCGCGGTCGATTTCCGCCAGCCGGCGCGCGGCGCGGCGCGCCACCGGCAGGGTCAGCATGGAGACGGATTTGTAGGTTTCGATTTCCAGCAGCCGCTGCACGATGCGCCCGAGGCGGCGCGGCCCGATATCCGGGCGGGCGAGGATCAGGAAACGCGAGGCGCCGTCGGGGTGGATGCGAAAGTCGCTCATCGCCGCGGCGGCGCCGTCGACGACCCGCGCGGCGGCGATGCTGTCGCGGGCGAAATGGCTTTCCCATGCGGCGGGGGGCGGGGCCTCGGGGTCGGCGGCGGGGGCGAGGCATTCGACGCGCAGCTGCACGGCGGCGATGACCGCGCCCGGGGCCTCGGCCAGCCAGTCGGCCGGGAACAGGGCGAAATCGGCGCCGTCGAATGGGGCGGCGGCGTCGCCCTCGACGAACAGGGTGTAGGTGACGAATTCGGCGTGGCGTTCCCATTTCAGCGTGGCGCGGCCCAGCGGCCCGGAATAGTGGTCCGCCTCGGGCGCCGGGTGGGCCCCGCCATGGCGGTCGATCAGGGCGCGCAGATGGGCGCGGTCGACCTCGGGGTCGCGTTCGGCGGCGTTGCGCGGCGGCTTGAAGGCGATATGCACGGCGCGGCAGGGGGCGGGCAGTTCCGGGAACGGGCGGGCATGCAGTTCATTGGCCAGCGCCAGGCGTCTGGGGTGCTGGTTGGGCAGGGGCGCCATGGCCCCGGTCACCGCGCTGCGCGGGCGTCGGCCAGCGCGCCGGGCAGGGCGGCGGCGAGCGCGTCGAGATCGGCGGGCGTGCCGGCGGAGATGCGGATGCAGCGGTTCTGCGGGGCGACGAAGGGCATGCGCACGAAGATGTCGCGGGCCGCCAGGGCGGACAGCACCCGGCGGGCGAGGGCGGCGTCATCGCCGGCGTTTCCCCGGCGCCCGGCCCCGCAGTCGATGGCGACGAAATTCGCCGCCGAGGGCAGGGCGGCGAGGCCGTTTTCGGCGGCGATGGCGGCGATGCGGGCGCGGGCGGTCGCAGCCTGGTCCTGCACATGGGCCAGCCAGTCATGATCGCCCAGCGCCGCCAGCGCCCCGGCCTGCGCCACCCGGTTGACGCCGAAATGGTTGCGGATCTTGTTGAAGGCGTCGATCATCCCGGCCTCGCCGATGGCGTAGCCGATGCGCGCCCCGGCCATGCCGTGGGCCTTGGAGAAGGTGCGCATGCGGATCACCCGCTTGTCGGTGACGTCGAGCGGCGGCGCGACCCCTGCGGGGGCGAATTCCACATAGGCCTCGTCAAGGCAGAGCAGCGCCCCCGGGGGCATGGCCCCGATCAGCGCCTGCACGGCGTCGGCGTCGTGCCAGGTGCCCATGGGGTTGTCGGGATTGGCGAAATAGACCAGCGCGGCGTTTTCGCGGCGGGCGGCGTCGGCGAGCGCCGCGGGGTCCTCGCGGTCGTCGCGATAGGGGACCTTGACCAGGCGCCCGCCATAGCCGGCCACGTGGTAGTTGAAGGTGGGATAGGCGCCGTCGGAGGTGACGACGCTGACGCCCCTCTCCACCAGCAGGCGGCACAGATAGCCCAGCAGCCCGTCGATGCCTTCGCCGATCATGATGTTTTCGGGGGCGATTTCGTGGTGCGCGGCAAGCGCGGCGCGCAGGTCGTGGTTTTCGGAATCGCCGTATTTCCAGACCTCGCGGGCCGCGTCGGCCATGGCGGCGATGGCGGCGGGGGAGGGGCCGAACACGCTTTCATTGGCCCCGATGCGCACCGCGAACGGGCGGTTGCGGGCGCGCTCCTGAGCCTCGGGGCCGACGAAGGGCACCGTCGAGGGCAGCGAGGCGGCGAGCGGCGTGCAATGGGGGCCGGAGGCAGAGGTCATGGCGGTCCTGAGCGGTTTCATTGTCTGCGGGCGGCGCGCGGGCGCGCGGGGCGCCAGCCTAGCCGCCCGTCCCGCGCGGTCAATGGCCGGGCGCGGGTTTTTGCGCCGGGCGGGGCTGCGGACTCGGCAATTCGGGCGGCGCGGCGGCGCCACTGGCGATCACCTTGCTTGCGCCGCCCGGGCCGGCGGCGTCACCAGGCGCGGCGTTGCGGGCGGCGCCCCCTCGACCCCCCCGCGACACCCGACATGGGGCGGGCCGCGCCGCGGCTGAGGGCGGGGCGGGCGCGGGGGGCGGCGGGGCGGCTGGCGTCGGTCAGGAAAAAACCGCTTCGGCGCTCATGGCCAGGCGGTTGTCGGCGTTGAGCACCCAGAGATCGGCCTTGTCGCCGAAAGGACGGCCGCAGAGCCGGAAGGTCTCGCCGCGGAACACCGGCGAGACGGCGCGGAATTCGAACGCGCGCATGGCGCGCCCGGCGTTGTCGCGCGCCAGGTCCGCCAGCAGCTGGGCCAGCAGCGGGCCATGCACCACCAGATCGCGATAGCCCTCGACGTCGCGCGCGTGCTCGAGGTCGTAATGGATCTTGTGGCTGTTATAGGTCAGCGCCGAGTAGCGGAACAGCAGGGTGGACTCGGCGGACATCTCGCGCGACCAGACCGGCCGGTCATCCTTGATCGGCGGCCTGGGGCGCGGCGGATCGTCGGCGCGAGGCATCTCGCGATAGACGATGTTCTGCTGTTCGCGAACGGCGAGGCCGCCGCCCGCCGAGATTTCATGGCGGATGGTGACGAAGGACAGCGGCCCGGCGCCGCCCTGCTTCAGCGCCACGTTCTGCACCGCCGAGACCTTTTGCGCCGCGTCGCCAAGGCGCAGCGGCGCGTAGAATTCCAGTCGCCCGCCAGCCCACATGCGCCGCGGCAGCCCGGTGTCGGGGATGAAGCCGCCGGTGGCCACATGCCCGTCATGGCCAAGATCGGCGCCGCGGCTGCGTTCGCGAAAATAGACGAAATGCCATAGCGGCGCCAGCGCGTCGCCGGGCCCGGGCGCCGGGCCGGGGCGGTCGAGCGCGTCATGCAGCGCGGCGGCTTGCCAGGGGGTCATCGGGTCGGTCATGTCGCGGGGCATGCCGCCGCTGTCGGGCAGGGGGCGGGGGGCGTTCATGGCGTTCAGAACCGTTTCGGCCCGGCGGCGTCGGTGGCGGCGAACAGCGCCTTCCTGTCCGCGACCGCGGCGGCGTCGGCCAACAGGCGCATGATCATGGCGGCGTCGCGCATGGCGGCGGTGGGCATGGCGAACGGGATTTTCATGTAATGGCCTCGGCTGTCTGGCGATCGGACAAAACGCATGGGGTCGGGACTCGGGCTGAAACGGCAGGGGATTTGACGCGCTCGGCGCGAAAACCTCAAGGGCGGATCGGCGATTTCGCGCGCGCGGGCGGGTTTTCGCCGGTGCGGCGGGCCTCTGCCGCGATCCTGAGAAGAGCCTCGATGTCGAGATGCCGCTCAAGGTGGTCCGCGAGGCCGTCCAGCGTCGAGTCGACCTGCGCGGCGTAGGCGAAGGCGCCGTTGGCGCCGTGGGCGCCGGGATCGGCGTTGCGGGCGGCGCGCGCAAGGAACGCGTTTCGAAATTCGTCCTGCGCGAACATGCCGTGCAGGTAGCTGCCCTGCACCAGTCCGTCGGAGGATCGCGCGCCTTCGTCGCGGGGCCCGTCCGGCGCGTCCAGGGCGAAGAGCGGCCGGGCGCGGTCGGGCCCCTCGGTGGCGCCGATGTGGATTTCGTAGCCCGCGAGCGGCGCGCCGGAGGCGAGGTCGCGCCCGGCGACCCGGGCCAGCCGTTTTCGCGGGCTCATCACCGTGTCCACGTCGAGCAGACCCAGCCCGGGATCGACGCCGGGCGGGCCTTCGACGCCGTCCGGGTCGGCGACGCTTCGCCCGAGCATCTGGTAGCCGCCGCAGATGCCCAGCACCCGGCCGCCGCGGCGATGATGGGCGAACAGGTCGATGTCCCAGCCCTGGGCGCGCAGGAAGGCGAGATCGCCGCGGGTGGATTTGGTCCCGGGCAGGATCGCCAGATCCGCGTCGCCGGGCAGCGGGCGCCCCGGGGGGATCATTTCGAGCGCAACGCCGGGGGTCATCTTCAGCGGGTCGAGATCGTCGAAATTGGCGATGCGCGACAGCAGCGGGCAGACGATTTTCATCGGTTTGCCCGGGGGGCCGGGGGGGGGCGGGCGGGTCGGGAGGCCGCAGGCGTCCTCGGCGGGCAGTTTCGCGGCGTCGGCGAACCACGGGACCACGCCGAGCGCCGGCCAGCCGGTGCGCGCGGCGATCATCGCCAGCCCGTCGTCGAACAGCGCCGGATCGCCGCGGAACTTGTTGATGACAAAGCCCCGGATCATCGCCGCGTCGCCCGCGTCCAGCACCGCCTGCGTGCCGACGATCTGGGCGATCACCCCGCCCCGGTCGATGTCGCCCAGCAGCGCCACCGGCACATTCGCGGCGCGCGCGAACCCCATGTTGGCGATGTCGCCGGCGCGCAGGTTGACCTCGGCCGGGCTGCCGGCGCCCTCGACCAGCACCAGATCCGCCTCGCGGCGCAGGATTTCGAAGCTTTCGAGCACCGCCGCCAGCAGGGTCGGCTTCAGCGCCAGGTAGTCGCGCGCCGAGGCCCGGGTCAGGCGTTGGCCGCGCAGCACCACCTGGGCGCCGCGATCGGTCTCGGGCTTCAGCAGCACCGGGTTCATGTGCACCGAGGGCGCGACCCCGGCGGCCAGCGCCTGCAGCGCCTGGGCGCGGCCGATCTCGCCGCCGTCGGCGGTGACGGCGGCGTTGTTGGACATGTTCTGCGGCTTGAAGGGGCGCACCCGCAGCCCGCCCCGCGCGAACAGCCGCGCCAGCCCGGCGACGAGCGCCGACTTGCCCACATTCGACCCGCAGCCCTGGATCATCAGGGCCATGCCCCGGGGAGGATCGTCGCCCATCGCCTCAGCCCTTCAGGACCAGCGGCAGCCCGGCGGCGACGAATTCGACCCGCTGGGCCGCGGCGGCGAGGCGCTGGTTGAGCCGCCCCTGTTCGTCGCGAAACGCCCGCCCCAGCGCGGTCATGGGCGCGAGCCCCATGCCGAGTTCGTTGGAGACGAAGATCACCGCCCCGGGCAGGCCGGGCAGCGCCGCGATCAGGTTTTCGGTCTCGGCCCCGGGGTCGCGCCCGGCGGCCATCAGGTTGCTCAGCCACAGGGTCAGGCAGTCGACCAGCGTCGCGCCGCCGGGGGCGGCGACGAGCGCCTCCGTCAGATCCAGCGGCGCCTCGACCAGCGTCCAGCGCGCGCCGCGCTCGGCGCGGTGCCGGGCGATGCGCGCGGTCATCTCGGCGTCCCGCGCCTCGGCGGTGGCGACGAAGACCAGCGGCCCGGGGCGGGCCTCGGCCAGCGCCAGCGCCCGCGCGCTCTTGCCCGAGCGGGCGCCCCCGAGAATCAGCGTGACGCGCGCCATGCCGCCGCCTCCGGGCTCAGGTCCAGGGGGGTCGCATAGGGCACGGGCCGCGCGAAGACGGCGTCGAAATCCAGCCCCTCCAGCAGCATCCGCGCGGCCCGGATCGGCCCGGCGTGGCAGATGACCAGCGTGTCGGGGCCGATGCCGGCCAGCGCCCGCGCGACCCGGTCGTGCAGGGCCTGAAAGCTGTCGCCGCCGGGGGCGGCGTTGGCCCAGGGATCGGCCAGCCAGGCCTCGGTGTCGGCGCGCGGCAGGTCGCGCCAGCGTTTTCCCTCCCAGTCCCCGAAATCGTATTCCCGCAGCAGCGGCTCCAGTTCCGCCGTCAGCCCGTCGCGCGCCGCCAGCGCCTGCGCCAGCGCCCGGCAGCGGCGCG
>NZ_JBWOMN010000046.1:0-3716 GCF_056449545.1 Oceanicella sp.
CGCCGGCGAGGAGCGCGGGGGCGGCGCCGTCCCGGGCGGGCTCCCGAACGGCGCCGCCCTGGGCGGGGCCGTGCCGGCCGGGCCGCGCCGCCGACGGGGTTTCCGGGCTGTCGCCGGTCATGTCGCCTGTCCGATCATCCTGAATCCGCGCGCTGACTTCGCATCGGCAAGGCCATAGCATCGCAGGGCCGCGAGACGAAGCAGGATTGTCTTCATCTCACCGTCATATATCTGGTAGGGTGTCGAGGTTTCGAAAGACTGCAGGAAACATGATCCGCTATACCTTGAAATGCGCCAGGGGCCACGATTTCGACAGCTGGTTTCAGTCGAGCGACGCCTATGAGGCGCTGCGCGGCGCCGGGCATCTGGCCTGCGCGGTTTGCGGCGGCGGCGGCGTGGAAAAGGCGATCATGGCCCCGCGCCTGTCCACCGGCGCGGGGTCGGAGTCGCCGTCGGGCGCGGGGGCGGGGCCCGACCGGGCGCCGCGGCTGTCGGGCCCGCCGAGCCCGGCCGAGGCGGCGCTGCGCGCGCTGCGCGACAAGCTGCTGAGCGACGCCACCGACGTGGGCCGCGAATTCGCCCGCGAGGCCCGCGCCATCCATGAGGGCGACGCCGAGCCGCGCGCCATCTACGGCCAGGCCACCGGCGAGGAGGCGCGGGCGCTGATCGAGGACGGCGCCCCGGTGGCGCCGCTGCCTTTCCCGGTCCGTCGCGACAGTTGAGCGCGGCCGGCGCCGCGCCCGCAGGGTGATGCGTTTTTGGCAGCATGAATGGCGCCCCCGCCGATATCTGGCGATTCCGACTTGCCGCGCCCCCGGGGATGGGCCACCATTTTGCGGACGCTCGCGCCGTGGTTGAAACCTGACGGCGGGCGGCGGCCCGGCGACGCCGATCGCCGGGCTTCGGTTTCAATGTCTGTGTTCTGGCTGCGGTTTCGACCGATTCCATGGAGTGCCCTTGGCGCAATTCGCCCCGACCCACCCGACCGATCCCGACATGCCGCGGGAAACCCATGTCGAATTCCCCGACAATCGCCTGCTGATCGACCTTTGCGGCGGCTTCGACGCCAATCTGGCGAAGATCGAGCAGGCGCTGGACGTGGCCATCGCCCGGCGCGGCAACGCGCTGACCCTGCACGGGACCGAGGCGGCGCGCGCGCAGGCGAGGAACGCGCTGCAGGCGCTGTATCAGCGGCTGGAGCAGGGGCTCGGCGTCGAGCCCGGCGACATCGACGCGGCGCTGCGCTTCGGCGCCGACCCGGCGTTGGAGGACGACGCGGGCGGGGCCGCGACCGGCGGCGCCCCGGACGACCAGCTGGAGATGTTCGCCGGCGGCCAGCTGGCGATCCGCACCCCGCGCAAGGTGGTGGAGCCGCGCACCCGCAATCAGAGCGCCTATGTGCGGGCGCTGTTCGCGCGCGAACTGGTGTTCGGGACCGGCCCGGCGGGCACCGGAAAAACCTATCTGGCGGTCGCCGTCGCGGTGTCCATGTTCCTGGAGGGCCGGGTCGATCGCATCGTGCTCAGCCGCCCGGCGGTGGAGGCGGGGGAGCGGCTCGGCTTCCTGCCCGGCGACATGAAGGAAAAGGTCGACCCCTACATGCAGCCGCTCTACGACGCGCTCAACGACCTGCTGCCCGCCAAGCAGGTGCAGCGCTGCATGGATGACAAGCGCATCGAGATCGCGCCGCTGGCCTTCATGCGCGGGCGCACGCTGGCCAACGCCTTCGTGCTGCTCGACGAGGCGCAGAACGCCACGCAGATGCAGATGAAGATGTTCCTGACCCGCATGGGCGAGGGCGCGCGCATGGCGATCACCGGCGACATGAGCCAGATCGACCTGCCGCGCGGCGTGCGCTCGGGGCTGGTGGAGGCGGACAGGGTGCTGCGCGACGTGGAGGGCGTCGGCTTCGTGCGGTTCTCGGCGGCGGATGTGGTGCGCCACCCGCTGGTGGCGCGGATCATCCGCGCCTATGACGCAGCGGGAGGCGGGGCGTGAAACGGGGCGTGAGACGGGGCGTGAGCGACGACGGGGCGTCGCCCCCCGATGCGCCTCGGGTCGAGGTGGTCTGGGAAGACGAGCGCTGGCGGGCGCTGGATCTGGAGGCGCTGGCGCGCCGCGCCGGGGCCATGGCCTTCGCCGCGGCCGGACTGCGCGGCGATTACGTGGTGGGCGTGCTGGCGGCGGATGACGACCGGGTGGCGGCGCTGAACGCAGAATTCCGCGGCAAGCCGGCGCCGACGAACGTGCTGTCATGGCCGGCGTTCGATTTGTCGGCCGCCTCATCCGGCGCGCCGGCCGGAGCGCGCCCCGCCCGCCCACCCCAGCGCGCCCCGGCCGACCCGCCGGATGAGGCGGCCTCGCTGGGCGACCTGGCGCTGGCCTGGGACACGGTGATGCGCGAGGCGGGCGCGCGGGGGATGTCCCCGGGCGATCACGTCGCCCATCTGCTGCTGCACGGAATGCTTCATCTTCTGGGCTATGATCACGAGACCGACGCCGACGCGGCGCTGATGGAAGGGCTGGAAAGCCGCGCTCTTGCGGGGGCGGGGCTGGCGGACCCATATGGTGACGAGGCTGCGGCGCCAGGCGCCGCGGCGATTGACGAACAGGGCCGCGCGGCTGGTGCGCCGCCCGCAACGGAACGGAGCGATGTGCGCTGAGATTTCCCCGGACGGACGGGACAGGGCCGGGCAGAATGGCGCGAGCGGCGACGCACGCGGCGCCGCCAGCGGTTTGACCAGTGAATTGGGCGGCGACGCAGGCGAGGCGACGGGCGCGGGTTCATTCGCGGTCTCGGGCGCGGACTCGGGCGCGAAATCGGGCGCGAAATCGGGCGGGCAGGACCGGCTGTCCTTCCTGGACCGGCTGTTCGGGCGCGGGGCCGACGGCCCGGCCCCCGAGACCGGCGTTCGGGCGGTGACCGGGCCGGTTGCGGTCGAGCGCGAAATGCTGATCAATATCCGCAGGTTGCGATCTCTGAAGGTGATCGACGTGATGGTGCCGCGCGGCGACATCGTCTGCCTGCCGGTGGATGCGCCGCTGGAGGATGTGGTCGCTGCCTTCCGCGAGACCGGCCACACCCGTCTGCCGGTCTATCGCGAGACCCTCGACGACCCGCTGGGTTTCGCGCATCTCAAGGACATTGCGCTGAAATTCGGCTTTGGCGGCGACGCCGGGACCTTCGATCTGCAGGCGAATCTGCGCCCGGTGCTCTACGCCCCGCCCTCGATGCCCATCAGCGCGCTGCTGCAGAAGATGCAGGGCGGGCGGGTGCACATGGCGCTGGTGATCGACGAATACGGCGGCGTTGACGGACTTGTGACCATCGAGGATCTGCTGGAGCAGATCGTCGGCGAGATCGAGGACGAGCACGACGTGGAGGAGGAGGCCGAGCTGATCAAGGAAGGCGCCGGGTCCTTCATCGCCTCGGCCCGGGTCAAGCTGCCGGAATTCGAGGCCGAGGCCAATGTGGACCTGCTGCCCGACGACGTCGACGAGGAAGTGGACACGCTGGGCGGCTTGCTGTTCGTGCTCGCCGACCGGGTGCCGGAGCGCGGCGAGGTGATCCGCCATCCCGACGGCCATGAATTCGAGGTGCTGGACGGCGACGCGCGCCGGGTGAAGCGGGTGCGCGTGCGGCTGGCGGGCGCGCCGGCGTCGCGCGCCGCCGAGTGATGCGCGGCGGGGGCGATGCCGGCGGCGACGCTGGCGGC
>NZ_JBWOMN010000047.1:0-13548 GCF_056449545.1 Oceanicella sp.
GCCCCTCGGCGGCCAGCGCGGCGGCCCGCGCCCGCCCCAGCGCCGCCGCTGCGCGCGCTGTGGCCGCGCGCAGCGGATCCGGCGCCGCGGCGCGCTCAACCGCGCCGAGCACGGTGCCGAAATCGCCGCCGAAAAAGGTCAGCGGCGCGCCCTGCGCCTCGGCGCAGCGGGACACCCGGCCAATGAACAATTCGTGATCCCCCGCCGGGTAGACCGCCTCATGGCTGCATTCGAACACCGCGATGACCCCGTCGAGCACCGGCGCCCCGAGCCGCCCGCGCCGCCAGGCCACGCCGTCGAACCGGGTCTCGACCGGCCCGGCGAATCGCCGCGCCAGCGCCGCCTGCCCGGCGCCCAGAACGTTGACCGCATAGGCGTCGGCGGCGCGATAGGCGCCCAGCCGTTCAGAGCGGCGCGACAGGCTCCACAGGATCAGCGCCGGATCCAGCGACACGGAATTGAACGAACTGGCGGTGAAGCCGATGGGCGCCCCCTCCGGCGCCAGCGCGGTGATCACCGTGACGCCGGTCGCGAACCGCCCGAGCGCCCCGCGCAGCCGCGCTGTGTCGCTGGGGTCGAAACCGGTCGGGTCCAGGCCCGTTTGCGCCGCCATGCCGGTAATTCCGCCCCCGTCCCGCGTCAGTGCCAGAGCGCCCGGAATACAGGCTCCGCGCCCCGGCGTCGAGGGCGGCGCGCGGCGCCCGGCCGGGGCGCGTTTCGCCGGCGCATGAACGGCGCGGTTGATGCGCGCATCCAAACCGGTCAGGATCGCAACAAACGCACCCTGCTGCCGCCTCGCGGGGAATAATTGTGCTTGACGTGCGGAAACGTTACAAGCTTTAAGTGCTTTCGTGAATATCGGTAACAGAATGCGCCAGGGAGGACATCAATGCGCTTTCTCGGAACAATCGCGGCGACTGCGGTCGCGGCCGTGATCTCGACCGCCGCCATGGCGGCTGAATACACGCTGACGATTTCCAGCTGGACGCCGCCGACCCACGGCATCAACGCCAAGATGTGGCCGGGCCTCATCAAGATGATGGAGGACGCCACCGGCGGCCGGGTCACCGGCAAGGTCAAGCTCGGCCTCGCGCCGCCGCCGGCGCAGATGGATCTGGTGCTCGACGGCGCCGCGGACATGACCATCATATTCCACGGCTACCAGTCCGGGCGCTTCGTCACCACCAAGCTGATCGAGCTGCCCGGCTATTCCGGGTCGGCGGAGGCCGCCTCGGTGGCCTATTGGCGCGCCTTCGACAAGTATCTGTCCAAGGCCAACGAGCATCGCGGCGTGAAGGTGGTGGCGCTGACCACCCACGGCCCGGCGCAGCTGCAATCCACCGCCAAGGTCACCAGGCTTGACCAGATCAAGGGCATGAAGCTGCGCGTCCCCGGCGGCGTCGGCGGCGACATCGGCGCGGCGCTGGGCGCCACCGGCATCAAGGTGCCGGCGCCCAAGGTCTACGAAACCCTCGCCTCCAAGGCCGCCGACGGCGTGGTCATGCCCATGGAGGGGCGCAAGGGCTTCAAGCTGACCGAGGTCGCCAAGAACGTCTACGTGATGCCCGGCGGCCTGTATCGCGGGTCCTTCGCCATCCTGATGAACGAGGACGTGTTCAACGACCTGCCCGCCGACATCCGCAAGGCGCTGGAGGAGAAGGTGTTCGGCGAACCGGCGAGCCGCATGCTCGGCGCGGTCTGGGACGAGATCGACGAGATCGGCCTCGCCGCCACCAAGGCCGCGCCCGACAACTCCATCAACGAGGCGACCGCCGCGGATGTGGAGAAGTTCAAGGCCATCGCCACCAAGGAGATCATCGACGTGATCGCCGAGGTCAAGGCGCGCGGCGTCGACGCCGAGGGCGCCTACGCCCAGATCAAGGCGGACATGGCCGCCTACTGACGCAGGGCGCATCGCGCTGCAGGGACGGCGGGCCACCGCCGTCCCTTTGTCATCGCCCCGGCCACCATGGCCCCCCGTCCATGGTCCCCCGTCCATGGTCCCCGTCCATGGTCCCCGTCGCCGCCTCGGTCCATTGTCCGGGGCGATCGGATCAGCCGCCGACGGACATGGGCGCCGGCGGTCTGGCGCGGCGGTCCCGTCGGCGGCGGCCGACCCGGCCAGGGCGCCCGGTGACGCCCCGGTCACGGCTTCATTGCGCGCCGGCCCGCATGCCGTCCGCACCGCTTTTCGTTTCGCCCCGGTTCTCCCGCGGGTCTCCCGCATGCCAGAACGAGCAAAAACCCGATGACGCGACTTGTCTCCATAGCCCGCGCGCTGGCGTTCGCGCCGACGCTGCTCGCCACGCTCGCGCTGTTCGCGATGATGGCGATGACCTTCGCCGACGTGCTGCTGCGCAGCGTGTTCAACAGCCCTATCGAGGCGGCGACCGAACTCACCCGCATCTTCATGGCGATCACCGTGTTTTCGGTGCTGCCTGTGATATCGGGGCGCGGCGACCATATCGCGGTCGACCTGCTGGACCCGTGGTTCGTGGGCGCCGCGAAGCGCCTGCGCGACGCCGCCGTCGCCATCCTTTCCGGCGCCATGCTGTTCTGGCCCGCCGTCAAGATCGTGGCGCTGGCCGAACGGGCGCGCGACTACGGCGATCTCACCGAATACCTGTCGATCCCGCAATTCTACCCCGCGTGGTTCATCGCCGTCTCGGTCTACGTCACCGCTTTCGTGCTGATCGGGCGCGGGCTGCTGGTGCTGTTCGCCCCCAAATCCCTGCTTGAGAGGATCGGCGCATGATCGAAGCTCTGATCGGTTTCGCCGCCGTCCTCGTCCTGGTGCTGCTGCGCATGCCCATCGCGTTCGCCATGGGGCTGGTGGGGATGCTGGGCTACGCCTGGGAAACCAGCTTTCGCGGCGCGATCTCCATGACCTCGCGGCTGATGATCGACACCGCGCAGGATTACGGGCTGTCGGTGGTGCCGCTGTTCATCCTCATGGGGCTGTTCGTCAACAAGGGCGGGCTCAGCCGCGAGCTTTACGCGGTGTCCTACGCGTTTCTCGGGCAGTTTCGCGGCGGGCTGGCCATGGCCACCATCGTCGCCTGCGGCGGGTTCTCGGCGATCTGCGGCAGTTCGCTGGCCACGGCGGCGACCATGTCCAAGGTGGCGATGCCGCAGATGCGCCGCTTCGGCTACGCCGACAGCCTGTCCACGGCGTCGATCGCGGCGGGGGGCACGCTGGGGATCCTGATCCCGCCCTCGGTGATCCTGGTGATCTACGGGTTGCTGACCGAGACCTCCATCGGCAAGCTGTTCATCGCCGGCATCCTGCCCGGCCTGCTGGGCATCCTGTTCTATCTCGGCGCCGTGGCCTGGACGGTGGCGCGCGACCCGGCGGCGGGCCCGGCGGGGGATCGCGTGGACTGGCCCGGCCGCCTGGTGGCGCTGAGAGGCGTCTGGGCGGTGCTGCTGCTGTTCTTCCTGGTGATCGGCGGGCTTTACGGCGCGCTGAATTTCTGGCCGCTGAACCTGGCGTTCTCGCCCACCGAGGCGGCGGGAATGGGCGCGGCGGGCGCCTTCCTGATCGCGCTCAGCCGCGGCGGGCTGACCCTGCGCACCACCTTCGAGACCCTGCGCGAGACCGCCTACACCACCGGCGCGCTGTTCTCGGTGCTGATCGGCGCCTGGGTGTTTTCCAATTTCGTCAACCTCGCGGGCATGCCCGAGGCGCTGCGCCAACTGGTCACCGCCTATTCGGTGGCGCCCTGGATGGTGATCGGCATGATCATCGCGGTGTATCTCGTGCTGGGCTGCGTGTTCGAATCGCTGTCCATGCTGCTGCTCACCGTGCCGATCTTCTTCCCGCTGGTGGTGGGGCTCGGCTATGATCCGGTGTGGTTCGGCATCATCGTCGTGGTGGTGGTGGAGATCAGCCTGATCACCCCGCCGGTGGGGCTGAACGTGTTCATCCTCAAGGGCGTGGTGCGCGACGTGTCCACCGCGACGATCTTTCGGGGCGTGACCCCGTTCTGGATCGCCGACCTGTTCCGGCTGGCGCTGCTGGTGCTGCTGCCGGGCTTCGTTCTGTTTCTGCCGGAGAGCATGGGACCATGACCGGGACGTCGGATCGAGACCTGGCCGAGAGCTTCGACCTCGCGGATCTGCCCGCGGGCTTCGCCGACGACCCCTATCCGGTCTATCGCGCATTGCTGGAGCACGCGCCGCTGAAGCGCTTTCCCGACGGCACGGTGATGGTGTCGCGCTACGCGGATCTGGACCGGATCTATCGCGACGCGCGGCGGTTCTCGTCGGACAAGAAGCAGGAATTCCGCCCCAAATTCGGCGAGTCGCCGCTCTACGACCATCACACCTCCAGCCTGGTGTTTTCCGACCCGCCGCTGCACACCCGCGTGCGCCGGATCATGGTCGGCGCCCTGACGCCCCGCGCCATCGCCGCCATGGAACCCGGGCTGGTGCGGGTGGTGGACGACCTGCTCGACAACATGGCCGCGGCGGGGGCGCGCGCCGATCTGATCGAGGATTTCGCCTCGCTGATCCCCATCGAGGTGATCGGCAACCTGTTCGACGTGCCCCATGACGAACGCGCGCCCCTGCGCGACTGGTCGCTGGCCATCCTCGGCGCGCTGGAACCGGTGCTGAGCGACGCGCAACGGGCCCGGGGCAACGCCGCCGTCACCGACTTCTGCGCCTATCTGCGCGATCTGGTTGCGCGGCGGCGCGCGGCGCCGGGCGACCCGGGCGCCGACGTGCTCACAAGGCTGATCCAGTCGGTGGAGCCGCTCAGCGAGATGGAGCTTCTGCAGAACTGCATCTTCATCCTCAACGCCGGGCACGAGACCACCACCAACCTGATCGGCAACGCCCTGCACGAACTGACCCTCTGGCCCCGGGAACGCGCCCGCCTGACCGCCGATCCCTCGCTGGCCGACACCGCGGTGGACGAAGTCCTGCGCTTCCAGAGCCCCAACCAGCTCGGCAATCGCGCAACCACCGAAGACCTGGAGATCCAGGGCCAGACCCTGCCCGCCGGGACCGGGGTGCATCTGTGCATCGGCGCCGCCAATCGCGACCCGCGCCGGTTTCCCGACCCCGACCGGCTGGACCTGTCGCGCAGACCAAACAAGCACCTGGCCTTCGCCGGCGGCCCGCATACCTGCCTCGGCTTCACGCTGGCGCGCATGGAGGGGCGGGTGGCGCTGAACCGGTTTCTGGCGCGATTCCCGGACTACCGCATCGACGGCGCGCCCGCGCGCACCGGCCGGGTGCGGTTTCGCGGGTTCTCGCGCCTGCCTGCGCGTCTCGTCTGATTGGGAGTCTGATTGGAACCGCCGCCAATGGCGGATCGGGATCCGCCCTACTTGACCTGACGGGCCGGCCCCGAAACGTCAGACGCCGACGCCGTCGCCCTGGCGCGCCCGCTCCTTGCGGATCTGGTCATAGGCGTGATTGACCGCCGCCAGCCGCGCGGTGGCGAGCTGGATCGCCTCCTCGGGCAGGCCGCGCGCCACCATCCGGTCCGGATGGCTTTCGCGCACCAGCTGTCGCCAATGCAGCGTGACCTCGCGATCCGGGGCTCCGGGATCGACGCCGAGCACCGCATAGGGGTCCGGCGTCGCGTCGGGCGCATAACGGGACCGCAGCGCGCGGAACACCCGTTCGGGCAGTTCGAAAATCTCCCACACCCGGCGCAGGAACGCCTCCTCGCCCGGGTGATAGACCCCGTCGGCGGCGGCGATGTGAAACAGGCCCTCGAGCAGATCCTCCAGCGGCGCCTTGCGCGCGCCGAACATGCGGGCGACGCGGGTCGCGTAGCCCTCGAACCCGGCGACGTCGGTGCGCGCGAGGTTGAACACCTTGGCGGCGTTGCGCTCGGCCTCGGGCGGAATGAAGAACACCTGCCGGAAGGCGGCCACCTCGTCGCGGGTCACGTGACCGTCGGCCTTGGCCATCTTGGCGCCCAGCGCGATCACCGCGATGGTGAAGCCCACGGTATGCTCGGGCGGCGTGCGCAGCCGTTCGAACACCTCGGAGAGGGGTTCGCCCTGACGCAAGGCGGCCAGCGCCTCGCCGATGCGGGACCAGATCGACATGCCCCCAGCATAGACGATCCGGCGCGCCAAGCGAAAGCCCTCGCGCCGCCCCCGTCCCGCAAGGGGCGCAACGCCGCGCCGCAGGCTCGGCGAAGCCGGTCCCCCGTCGACCGCCCCGCAGGGGGCGGGCGGCGGGGGACATCCCGCGGCCTGGGGACCGGCGCGCCCCATCGGGCATTGAGGCCCGCGCCCCCCGCCGCTATGGAGGACGCGCCGCACAACCGGAGAGCCGCCATGCCCGTCCGCCTCAACGCCGCCGCGCCCGATTTCGACGCCCGCTTCGCCGACCTGCTGGACATGAAACGCGAATCAAGCGCCGATGTGGATGACGCCGCCGCCGCCATCATCGCCGACGTGCGCGCGCGCGGCGACGCGGCGGTGATCGAACTGACCGCGAAATACGACCGACTGACGCTGACGCCCGATTCGCTGGCCTTCTCCAAGGCCGAGATCGACGCCGCCATCGCCACGGTTCCCGCCGCCGAGCGCGCGGCGCTGGACCTCGCCGCCGCGCGCATCGAAGCCTATCACCGCCGCCAGCTGCCCGAAGATGCGCGCTGGACCGACGAGACCGGCGCCATGCTCGGCTGGCGCTGGGGACCGGTGGATTCGGCGGGGCTGTATGTGCCCGGCGGGCTCGCCTCCTATCCGTCCTCGGTGTTGATGAACGCCATCCCGGCGCGGGTGGCCGGGGTCGGGCGGCTGGCGATCTGCGCGCCGACCCCCGACGGCGACTGCAACCCGCTGGTGCTGCTGGCCGCCAGGCTGGCCGGGGTCGATGAAATCTACCGCATCGGCGGCGCGCAGGCGATCGCCGCCATGGCCTACGGCACCGCCGCCGTCGCCCGCGTGGACAAGATCACCGGCCCCGGCAACGCCTGGGTCGCCGCCGCCAAGCGTCGGGTGTTCGGGACCGTGGGCATCGACATGATCGCCGGGCCGTCGGAAATCCTGGTGATCGCCGATCGCCACCAGAATCCCGACTGGATCGCCATGGACCTGATGAGCCAGGCCGAACACGACGCCAGCGCCCAGGCGATCCTCATCACCGACGACGCGGATTTCGCCGCCAGGGTGGGCGACGCGGTCGATCAATTGCTGCAAACGCTGGAGCGCGCCGGGATCGCCGCGCGAAGCTGGCGGGATTTCGGCGCGCTGGTGGTGGCGCGCGACCTCGACCACGCCGCGGACCTGTCCAACCGCGTCGCCCCCGAGCATCTGGAGATCTGCACCGCCGATCCCGAGTCGCTGTCGCGGGGAATCCGCCACGCCGGCGCGATTTTCCTGGGCGCCTTCACCCCCGAGGCCATCGGCGATTACGCGGGCGGGCCGAACCATGTGCTGCCCACGGCGCGCTCGGCGCGGTTTTCGTCGGGGCTGTCGGTGCTGGATTTCATGAAGCGCACCACCATCGCGCGCATGACCCCCGGGTCGCTGCGCGCCATCGGCCCCGCCGCCGAAACCCTGGCCATGTCCGAGGGGCTGGAGGCGCATGGCCTGTCCGTGCGCCGCCGGCTCGACGCCATCAACGAGGCGCTGTGATGTCAGGCCCGCCCGACGCCCCCGACGCCCCCGGCGCAGCCGCAAACGACGCCCCGTCGCCAGACCGGCTGATCGCCGTCGATCTCGACGAGACCGGGCTCGCCCCGCCAACGCCCGAGATCGAGCAGGAACGCCGCGTGGCGATCTTCGATCTGCTGGAAAGCAACCTGTTCGCCCTGCCGCGCGCCGACGCGCCCGCCGGCCCCTACAAGCTGGATCTGGCGATCCGCGAGCGGCGGCTGGTGTTCGCCGTCAATGCCGAAAACGGCGCCCGCGCCGCCGAATTTCACCTGTCGCTGTCGCCGTTCCGTCAGGTGATCAAGGACTACTTCCAGATCTGCGAAAGCTATTTCGACGCGGTGAAGCGCCTGCCGCCGAGCCAGATCGAGGCCATCGACATGGGCCGGCGCGGCATCCATGACGAGGGGTCGCGCATCCTGCTCGAACGGCTGAGCGGCAAGGTCGAGACCGACATGGGCACCGCGCGCCGCCTGTTCACCCTGATCTGCGTCCTGCATTTCAAGGGCTGAGGCGTGGCCGACACCTCGCCCCCCATTCCCCCGGCGCCGCAAACGCCGCGGTTCAGGCCGTCCTCGGTGCTGTTTTGCTGCGATCACAACGCGGTGCGCTCGCCCATGGCCGAGGGGGTGATGAAAAAGCGCCACGGCGCCCGCATCTTCGTGCAATCCGCCGGGGTGCGCCACGACATCGAGATGGACGGCTTCGCCATCGCCGTCTGCGCCGAGATCGGCGTGGCGCTGGACCGTCACCGCGCCCGCAGCTTCGTGGAGATGGAGGCGCTGGGCGACCGGATCAGCGAATTCGACCTGATCGTCGCCCTGTCCCCGGCGGCGCAGCGCGCGGCGCTGGAATACACCCGCTGGCACGCGATCGAGGTCGAGTACTGGCCGGTGCTCGACCCCACCGGCATCGGCCGCAGCCGGGACGAGAAGCTCGCCGCCTATCGCCAGACCCGCGACCAGATCATCGCCCAGGTGGATCGGCGGTTTCCCGCGTTCTGAGCCCCGGCGCGGTCGGCGCGATCGACCGGCGCAACGGCGGCTTGCGGGGCGCCCCGCTCCACTTGTATCCTGCCTGCATCGGTCGTATGGAGCGCCACTCTCCGAAAGGAGCGCCGAAAGGAGTCCGGGGCATGATCTCCATCAACAACGACGCGGCGGGCCGCGACGCGGACAGCGCGACGCCAGACCCCGGGCTGACGCCCAGCCGCAAGGACATGGTGCAGGCCTGGGCGGTGCACGCCTTCACCGCCTCGGGGGTGGTGCTGGGATTTCTGGCGCTGCTGGCGATCATCGACGGCGACAAGATCGCGGTGTTCATATGGCTGGGGCTGGCGCTGTTCGTGGACGGCATCGACGGCACGCTGGCGCGGCGCGCGCGCGTGCGCGAGGTGACGCCGCAATTCGACGGCGCGACCCTCGACAACATCATCGACTATTTCACCTATGTGGCGGTGCCGGCGATGATGGTCTACTGGTTCGGGCTGGTGCCCGAGGGCTGGGAGACCGCGACCGCGGCGGCGATCATGCTGGTGTCCTGCTACACCTTCGCCAATGCCGGGGTGAAAACCTCGGACTACTATTTCAGCGGCTTCCCGGCGATCTGGAACGTGGTCGTGCTGGGCTTTCACATCCTGCAGACCGGACCCTGGACCAACCTGGCGGTGATCGGGCTGTTTCTCGTGCTGACCTTCGTGCCGCTGAAATACGTGCATCCCTTCCGGGTCAAGACCATGAAGGCGGTGACGATTCCGGTGACGGTGATGTGGGCGGCGACGACGCTGCGGCTGGTGCTGGTGGACCCGCAGGCTGAAGGCGCGCGCGCCGCGCATCCGATGGTCTTCGTGCTCTGGGTCGCCGCGTCGCTGTATTTCATCGGCATTTCCGTCTGGCGCTCGCTGCGCCCCGATCCGGATGACACCTAGCAGCGCCCCGATCCGGATGACCCCTGGAAGCGCCCCGATCCGGATGACACCTGGAAGCGCCCCGATCCGGGCGACACCTGGAAGCGCCCCGATCCGGGCGACACCTGGAAGCGCCCGGTCCGGGCGACACCTGGAAGCGCCCCGATCCGGATGACCCCTGGAAGCGCCCGACCGCCGGTCCCGCGCGGCGGCGGCCTTGTCGTCGCGGGGCTCATCCTCCATGGGCTGCGGCGATCGGCGGCGCGCCTCCACTTGCATTTCCCGGTCAACCGGGTCATATCCCATCCCGTTGATCCCGGCGGCGCTTTCGCGCCGCCGACGCGGCGTTGAGAACAACGCCAAACCATCGGAGCAGGCATGGCCAAGGAAGAGACTCTCGAGTTCCCCGGCGTCGTTGTCGAGCTGCTGCCCAACGCGACTTTCCGGGTGAAGCTTGAGAACGGCCATGAGATCATCGCGCACACCGCGGGCAAGATGCGCCGCAACCGCATCCGCGTGCTCGCGGGCGACAAGATCACGGTGGAGATGACCCCCTACGATCTGACCAAGGGCCGCATCACCTATCGCTTCAAGTAGCGCCTTGCCCGCCCTGCCCCGCCCGATGCGCGCCGCCCGGTGCGGCGCGGCCCTTGGCCTGCGCCCCGGGCCCCGCTCCGCCCGGCGCGCGCCCCCGAAGGCGCCATGCGCCTGATCCTCGGCTCCGCCTCGCCGCGCCGACGCGAATTGCTGGCCCGCGTCGGCGTCGCGCCCGACGCGATCCTGCCCGCCGACATCGACGAAACCCCGCTGAAATCCGAACGCCCGCGCGCCTATGCGCTGCGCCTCGCGCTGGCCAAGGGCGCGGCGATCGCGGCGCGTGACGACGCGGGCGACGAGGATCTGATCCTCACCGCCGACACCGTGGTGTCGGTCGGGCGGCGGATCCTCGGCAAGCCCGCCGACGCGGGCGAGGCGGCGGGGTTCCTGCATCTGCTGTCCGGGCGGCGTCACCGGGTGACCACCGCGGTGGGTCTGCGCCGGGGGGCGCGGGTCTGGTCGCGGCTGGTGGAGACCGGCGTCAAGGTCAAACGCCTGTCCGACGCCGAGGTCTCGGCCTATCTTCGCTCCGGCGAATGGCGCGGCAAGGCGGGCGGCTATGCGATCCAGGGGATCGCGGCGGCCTTCGTGCCCGCCATCAACGGCTCCTACGCCAATGTGGTGGGGCTGCCGCTGGCCGAGACCGTCAACCTGCTGACCGGCGCCGGATACCCGGTCGGGTTCGACGGCGCGCCCGCCGCCTAGATCCGCCGACCGGCTTTTCCGCCCGGCCACGCCACTGCAAGACAACCGCCGCGGGCCGGCCGCTTCGCCCGCGCCCAGACCCGTGAACAGACCCGCGCACCAATACGACTGCAATGAAGGATTCCGCAATGAAAGGCCGCGCGATACTGATCCTGGAGGATCAAGACCTGCCCGCCATGGTCGCCTGCATCGATGACGGGCGCCTCACCGACCTGCTGGTGGACGCGCCTGACAGCGACCCGACGCCGCGCCCGGGCGCGATCCACATGGGCAAGGTGATCCGCATGGCGCCGGGGCTGGGGGCGGCGTTTCTCGACATCGGCGACGGGCGCGAAGGGTTCCTGAAGGGCGTGCGCGGGCTGACCCCGGGCGACGCGTTCCCGGTGCAGGTCTCGCGCTACGCCGAACCGGGCAAGGCCGCGCCGGTGAATTCCGAACCGCTCTACAAGGGGCGCTACGCGATCCTCACCCCGCACGCCCCGGGCCTGAACGTGGCGCGCAAGATCCGCGACGCCGACGAACGCGCCCGCCTCGCCGCCATCGCCGACAACGCGCTGGCCGAGGCGAAGGTCGTCACCGGAGTGATCATCCGCTCCGGCGCCGACGGGGTGGAACCCATGGCGATCATCGACGACATCCTGCAACTGGCCGGCATCATGCGCGAGGCCGAGGCCGCGGACGGCCCCCCCGGCGTGGTGGCGGCGGCGCCGTCGGCCGAGGTGGTCGCCTGGCGCGACTGGGTGGATCCCGAGCCCGGCGAGGTGCTGCGCGGCGACGCGCATCTGTTCGATGATTTCGGCGTCTGGGATGAAATCGACGCCCTGTCCGGCCCGCGCGCCGCCCTGCCCGGCGGCGGCTGGATGAGCGTCGAGGCGACCACCGCGCTGGTGGCGGTGGACATCAACACCGGCGCGGATTTTTCGCCCGCGGCGGCGCTGCGCACCAACCTCGCGGCGGTTGACGAATTGTCGCGCCAATTGCGCCTGCGCGGGCTTGGCGGGCAGGTGGTGCTGGACCTCGCCCCGGCGGCCAAGCGCGATCGGCCCAAGATCGAGGCGGCGCTGAAACGGGTGTTCCGCCGCGACCCGGTGGACACCTCGGTGGCCGGCTGGACCCCGCTCGGCCATGTGGAGCTGCTGCGCAAGCGCGAACGCCGCCCGCTGTCCGAACTGATCGCCGGCCCGGTGGCGTTGAAACCCAGGCGCGCCGCCCGCGCCTAGGCGGGAATGCAGCGCAACGGCAGGCGTTTGCCCCCGATCAGGCGCCCGCCCGAGCATGGACAACGACGCCGGAACCACCCCGCGCAGAGGGCGGATTCAACCCCCAACTTCCTTCTGGACACGCGCCGCGCCATGGCCTAAACCCTCTCCACCGCAGCGCCGAGGCGCTCGGCGCCCGGGTAGCTCAGGGGTAGAGCAGCGGACTGAAAATCCGCGTGTCGGTGGTTCAAATCCGCCCCCGGGCACCACGGCCCCTCCCCCGCCCCCTGCCTTGATGCGTCATCCATGGATCCGCCTTCAGGCGATCGCTGCGCCGGATTTGCGCGCAAGTTCGCCCGTCACCCAGGCCATGATCGAGCGATAGACGATGTAGAGGATCAGCGGCGTGCCGATCGCCAGCCCGGCATAGACCCCGAACGCCGCCCAGAGGCCATGCCCCCTCGCCACCGCCATCACCTGCACGTTGACGAAGGCGGCGGTGGGAAAGGTGAAGCTGGCCCAGACCGGCGTGTAGCCGCCCTTCATCATCCACGGCGCCAGCAGCAGCAGCGCCAGCGCGATGGCCCCGCCCATCCGATAGAACAGCGTGAAGGCCCAGTCGTATCCCAGCCCGCCGTAGCTGAGCGCGAACAGGCAGACCGGGGCCAGGAAGATGGTCATCGACGGGCGCAGCGGCCCGGCCACGGCGCGGCGGCTGAAGGTCAGCAGGATGCCGCCGGTGACGATCACGTAGGCGACCAGCGCCGCCATGGTCAGCCAGTAGCTTTCCCGGACATGGCCCAGCGGGATGCCCGCGATGGGGCCGACCACCGGGCCCACGAAGGTCAGATACTGGAAGGTGGTGAAATGGCGCGCCGCGGGCGGGTCCTTCCATATCGCGTGCAGGACGATGGCGCTGGCCGAGATCTGCATGATCACGCCGGTCCACCAGACCTGCGGCGCCGACAGGTCCAGCGGCAGCAGCGCCGCCGCCAGGATCATCATCGACATGGCCATGGCGGCGATCCCGGCGCGGGCGGGGGCGGTGCGCATGTCCTCGAACAGCACCATGGGCCGGGCCGCCAGCTTGCGCAGGTAGAACATCAGGAACCAGATGAAAAACCCGGTCGACAGCCCCAGCAGCAGGTTGCCGATATCCTGCGGGATCCCCGGCAGCAGGTCGGCGGCATTGCGCCAGCCCAGCGCCAGCGACATGAACCCGAGGCAGACCGGAAAGATGGCGGGGGGCGTCTGTCGCCAGAGCGGGGTCTCGTTCAGCAAGTCCTGATCCTTTCGCCGGTCCCGCGCCCTGGCGCGCCTCCCGGCGATCCTATGGGATCGGCTCCAGCGATTGGAAGCCGCGGTTTTCGCCTCCCCCCCCCCGTGATCGCCTCCGCGCGCCCCCCCCCGACCCGCGGCGCCGCGTGCCGGCGCGGCGGCGCGCCGGGTAGCAGCGGGGGCCATGCGCATCCGACCCGCCCCCGCCGGCGGGGGCCCGTCACGGGCGGCCGAC
>NZ_JBWOMN010000048.1:0-4254 GCF_056449545.1 Oceanicella sp.
CCGCGCCCCCCCCGCCGCCGGGCGCGCCGGGCCCCCCCCCCCCGGGCGCGCGGCCCGGGGCGCCCCCCCCCGCGGCCAATGGCGGATCGGGATCCGCCCTACGCAGGGTTGCGGACCGGGCGCCCGGACATGGGGCGGATCAGCATTCGGGGAGGTTGACCGCGAGCCCGCCGAGGCTGGTCTCCTTGTATTTGGCGTCCATGTCATGGCCGGTCTGGCGCAGGGTCTCGATGCAGGCGTCCAGCGGCACCAGATGCGCGCCATCCCCGCGCAGCGCCAGCGAGGCCGCCGCCACGGCTTTCACCGCGCCCATGCCGTTGCGTTCGATGCAGGGGGCCTGCACCAGCCCGCGGATCGGGTCGCAGGTCATGCCCAGATGGTGTTCGAGCGCGATTTCCGCCGCGTTCTCTATCTGGGCGTTGGAGCCGCCAAGGGCGCCGCACAGCGCCCCGGCGGCCATGGCGGCGGCGGCCCCGACCTCTCCCTGACAGCCGACTTCGGCCCCCGAGATCGACGCGTTGTGGCGAATCAATCCGCCGATCGCCGCGGCCGTCAGCAGCATGTCGCGGACATCCTTGCGCGCCGCGCCGGGGACGTGTTCGAGATAGTATTTCATCACCCCCGGCAGCACGCCGGCGGCGCCGTTGGTGGGGGCGGTGACCACCTTGCCGCCGGCGGCGTTTTCCTCGTTCACGGCGATGGCGTAGACGCTGATCCAGTCATTGGCGATATGGGGCGGCGGCAGGTTTTCGCCGCGTTCGCGTTCCAGTTGTTCGCGGATGGATTTGGCGCGCCGCCGCAGGCCGAGCCCCCCGGGCAGCACGCCGTCGCGCGACAGCCCGCGTTCGATGCAGCTTTCCATCACCGCCCAGATCGCGTCGAGGCGGCGGTTCAGCTCCGGCGGGCTCATCTTCGTGTGCTCGTTGGCGCGCTTCAGCCCGGCGATGGAAAGCCCGCTTTGCGCGCCCATGCGCAGCATCTCGGCGGCGGAGCGGAACGGGTGAGGCACCTCCGCGTCCACCGGCGCATGGGCGATGTCCTGGCGCAGTTCGCGCTCGGTGACCACGAAGCCGCCGCCGATGGAATAATAGGTTTCGCGCATGTGCAGGCGGCCCTCGGCGTCGCGGGCCTCAAGCACCATGCCGTTGGCGTGCCCCTCCAGCGCCGGGCCGTAGTCGAAGATCACCCCGGTCTCGGCGTTCAGCGCCAGCGGCCCCAGGCCCTCGGGGGCGATCATGCCGGTGTCGTGCAACGCCGCCAGCGCCGCCTCGGCCTTGTCCATGTCCAGCGTGTCCGGCGCGAAGCCGAGCAGCCCCAGCAGCACCGCCCGGTCGCTGGCATGGCCCTTGCCCGTGAAGGCCAGCGAACCGTGCAGCCGGCATTCCAGCATCGCCGGCGGCCCGGCGCCGGGGATGCGTTCGTCGCCGTCGCGCAGCGCGTCAAGAAACCGCGCCGCCGCCGCCATCGGTCCCATGGTGTGGGAACTGGACGGGCCGACGCCGATCTTGAAGACGTCGAATACGCTGAGAAACATGCGGCTCTCCTGCCGATGGAAAGGTGATCGGGCCCAGTCTGCGACAGGCGCCGCGCGGCGTCGGCGGGCATTGCGACCGGGCGGGCCAGATAAACGACCTTTGCGCCGGGCCGGTCAACCGCCTTCGCCCGCGCCGGCGCCGGCGGAGCGCAACGCGCCCCCGCCCCCGCGCGGCCTCCGCCCCCGCGCGAAGGCTGGCGCGAAGCCTGGCGCGCCGGCAGGCGGGGGCCGTGCGGTCGCGGGGTGGCTTGCAATGCGCGCGCATGTATATAGGTATCGACTCGCTTCGCGTCGCATCGCAACCAGGGCCGATCCATGACCAAAGAGCTGACCCAGACCGACATCGCCAAGCGGGCGGCCGCCAAGGCGGCGGTGGAACTGGTCGACCCGGGCATGCGGCTCGGGCTCGGCACCGGCTCGACCGCCGCGTGGTTCGTCGAACTGCTCGGCGAACGCAACCGCCGCGAGACTCTCGACCTCGCCTGCGTGCCGACGTCGAGCGCCACCGCCAAGCTCGCCAAGCGCGTCGGGCTGAAGCTGATCACGCTGGACGAGGCCGGGTGGCTCGACCTCACCGTCGACGGCGCCGACGAGGTGGACCCGGAGCTGTGCCTGATCAAGGGCGGCGGCGGCGCGCTGCTGCAGGAAAAGATCGTCGCCACCGCCTCGGACCGCATGGCGGTGCTGGCCGACGCCTCCAAGCAGGTGGAGAGCCTCGGCGCCTTCCCGCTGCCGGTGGAGATCGTGCCCTTCGGCTGGGAGATCACCAAGGCCATCGTCGAGGACACGCTGGAGTCGCTGGACGTGGACGGGCGCATGACCGCGCTCAGGCTCAACAAGGACGAGCCGCTGATCACCGATTGCGGCCATTTCATCATCGATCTGCATCTGAAGCGCATCGGCGACGCAGAAGAACTGAGCCTGGCGCTCAACCAGATCGCCGGGGTGGTGGAGAACGGGCTGTTCATCGACATCGCCGACACGCTGATCGTGGGCTATGGCGATGACAGCTCCGACGTGATCACGCTGGACGATTCCGATGAGGACTGACCGGCGCGCATGACGCCCATCGGCTGATCCGGTCCCGCCGGCGCCGCATCCAGCCGCCCGCGCGGCGACACGCCCAACGGCCGCGACCATGGCCCGCACGGAGAACGACGCATGGACTTCGACTACGACCTCTTCGTGATCGGCGGCGGTTCGGGCGGCGTGCGCGCGGCGCGCATGGCGGCGAATTTCGGGGCCAAGGTCGGGGTGGCCGAGGAATTCCGCTTCGGCGGCACCTGCGTCATCCGCGGCTGCGTGCCGAAAAAGCTGCTGGTCTACGCGTCGTCGTTTTCCGAAACCTTCGAGGACGCCGCGGGCTTCGGCTGGACCGTCGGCGCGCGCAGCTTCGACTGGGCCAAGCTGATCGCCGCCAAGGATGCGGAGATCACCCGGCTGGAGGCCGTCTACGCGAAGAATCTCGACCTCGCGGGCTGCGAACTGCATCGCTGCCGCGCCGAGGTGACCGGCCCGCATTCGGTGCGCCTTGCGTCGCATGGGCACGAGATCACCGCCAAGCACATCCTGATCGCCACCGGCGGCACGCCCTTCGTGCCGGATTTCCCCGGCTCGCATCACGCCATCACCTCCAACGAGATCTTCGATCTGCCGCATCTGCCCGAACGCGCGGTGGTGGTGGGCGGCGGCTACATCGCCTGCGAATTCGCCGGCATCCTCAACGGGCTCGGGTCCGAGGTGGTCCAGCTCTATCGCGGGCCGCAGGTGCTGCGCGGCTTCGACGACGACGTGCGCGACCATGTGGCCGGAGAGATGCGCAAGAAGGGCGTCGACCTGCGGGTCAACACCGAGATCGCCGAGATCGCGCGCCAGGACGGCGGGCTGAAGATCACCCTGACCAGCGGCGAGACCCTCGACGCCGACACCGCGCTCTACGCCACCGGGCGCATACCCAACACCGGCGGGCTGGGGCTGGAAAACGCCGGGGCGCCGCTCGGGCCCTTCGGCGAGGTGATCGTCGATCGCTGGTCGCAGAGCGCCGTGCCCTCGATCTACGCGGTGGGCGACGTCACCGACCGGCTGGCGCTGACCCCGGTGGCGATCCGCGAGGGCGCGGCCTTCGCCGAAACCGTGTTCAACGCCAATCCGACCGAGGCCGACCGCACCCTGGTCGCCACCGCGGTGTTCACCCATCCCGAGATCGGGTCGGTGGGGCTCAGCGAACGGCAGGCCTGCGAGGAATGCGAGATCGACATTTACAAGAGCGCCTTCCGCCCCATGCTGCACACCCTGTCGGGGCGGGACGAAAAGATGCTGATGAAGCTGATCGTGGCGCGCGACAGCCGCAAGGTGCTGGGCTGCCACATCGTCGGCCACGGCGCCGGCGAGATGATCCAGCTTGCCGGGGTGGCGCTGAAAATGGGCGCCACCAAGCAGGATTTCGACAACACCGTCGCGGTGCATCCCACGGCGGCGGAGGAACTGGTCACCATGCGCGACCCGGTCCGGCGCGACGCCGAACCGGGCGCGGATTCGCATGAACACGTCACCCGCGCGGCCCGTTCGCGCATCACCTGAACACCGCGCCGGTCCCACGGACCGGGCGCGAGACGACAACGAAAAGGGGCGAGAGCCACATGCCAAGCAACAACAATTCCGGCGGACCCTGGGGCGGCGGGGGCGGCGACGGCGACAAGGGCGGGCGCGGCGGCGGCCCG
>NZ_JBWOMN010000049.1:0-54827 GCF_056449545.1 Oceanicella sp.
CGCCGGGGGTGCCCGAGGCCGCGGCGCGCGCCTGCTCGACCGCCTGTATCGCCTTGTCCGA
This sequence comes from Oceanicella sp., assembly GCF_056449545.1. Classification (NCBI taxonomy): domain Bacteria; kingdom Pseudomonadati; phylum Pseudomonadota; class Alphaproteobacteria; order Rhodobacterales; family Paracoccaceae; genus Oceanicella; species Oceanicella sp. The sequence goes on from NZ_JBWOMN010000049.1 coordinate 62, forward strand.
TGTGTCCTTGGCCGCTTGCAGCGCGGCGGCGGCGGCGGCCGGCACGGCGCGCCAGGCCGGCATGAAGGCGATGATCGTGTTCGGGGATCCGGGGCCGGGCGCCAGCGGCTGGCCCATATGGGTGGTCGTGTCCGTGATCCGTGCGGCAGGGGGCATTTCGTGTCCGATCCTAAAAATTCACACCAACATGCTCAATATAGGCGCGCGGGGGCGAAACGCCAAATGCGCCCCGCCCCCGGGCCTGTCGCCCGCCGCGCGGATCCGCGGGGTCAGCCCTGCCAGCGCCACAGCGCCGGCAGGAACCGGTAGGCCTCGCCGCTGCGCACCACGTGACCGACGCCGGGGAAGGGAAAATGGTAGCCGACCACCACCATCTTTTCCTCCACCGCCATGTCGAGCAGCCGGCGCCGGGTCTTCACCGCCTGCGCGCCGTCCATGTCGAAGCCGTAGATCCATTCCGGGCGCTCGAAGCTCACATGCCCGTGGTTGAGCGCGTCGGCGGTGATCAGCATGCGCTCGTCGCCGCTTTCGACGATCAGCGACATGTGGCCGATGGTGTGGCCGGGCGTGTCGATGACCTGCACCCCCGACATGGGCCCGTCGCCGGCCTTCACCGGGGCGAGCCGGTCGCCCAGCGCGCCCAGCGCGCTTTGCGCGCCGACCACGAAAGGCGCCATGCCGGCGGGGACCCGGCTGGGCAGGCCGTCCTGCATCCACCAGTCGTATTCGGCGCCGCCGATGTGATGCGCCGCTTCGGGGATGCGGGGGTCGTCGCCGAAATCATCCATGGCGCCCCAGACGTGATCGGGATGGGCATGGGTCAGAACCACGTCGGTGACGCCGGCGGGGTCGATGCCGGCTTCCTCCATGTTGCTCACCAGCCGCCCGGCGCTGGGCTGGAACCGGTCGCCGGAGCCGACATCGACCAGCACGGTCTTGTCGCCCTCGCCGATCATCACGTGGTTGGTGTGGGCGTAGTTCACCTCGGTGTCGAGGTAATGGGCGGTGAGGAAGGCCGCGACCGCCTCGGGATCGGCGTTGACGCCGAGCATCGCGGCCGGGGTGTTGAGGTTGCCGTCCGACAGGATGGTGATGTTCTTGTCGCCGAGCGTGAAGCGGAAAAACCCGGGGGCCTGGTCCGCGTTCGGGGCGCCGAGCGCGCGCAGCGGCCCGGGGGCGGCGGTGAGCGCCAGCGCCGGGGCCATGGCGGCGAGCTTGAGGATCTCGCGGCGGCTTGGGCGCCGCCGGGACTGGTCGGGGGATCGGCTGGGGGATCGGTTGGGGCGCAAGGGGCGAAACATGCGGGTCTCCTGATTGTGGCCGGGGAAGGCGGGCGGGCGATCGGCGGCGGGGAGGCTGTCAGGCCCTGATCGGGCGGGTCGCAATGGCGAGCGTCGCCAATGCAAATGCCGGAACGCATCTTAGGCATATGCCGGCGCAAGTCTATTCGCCAGTTGGGCCTGGCGCCCGGGGCCGGCCATGGGCGGCGTCTTGCGCGGCGCGGGGGAATGCGGCAGAAGGCCAGGATCCGCGCGCGGCTTGGGCGCGCCTGAAACCGGCCGGGCGCGCGGCGGAGGACTTGATGGCGAAACGATCCATATCGGCGCAGGGTCCGGCCGGCGCGGCGGCGGCGCCCGCGGGCGGGTCCGCGGCGCCGGGCGGCGGGAAAGCCGGCAAGGGCCGCAAGGCGGGGCTCAAGGCGGCGCGGGACAACCGGCGCTGGACCTGGCGGGCGGTCTGGCTGCTGCTGGGGGTGCTGGCGCTGCGGCTGGTCCTGAACGCGTTCAGCGTCGCCCCGGTGCATTTCGACGAGGCGCAATACTGGGTCTATGGCGAGTCGCTCGACGCCGGCTATTATTCCAAGCCGCCGCTGGTCGCCTGGCTGATCCGCGCCGCCGCCGAGATGCTGGGCGACACGCTGTTCGCGCTGCGCGTCTTCGCGCCGACGGCGCATTTCGCGGTGGCGGGGCTGATCTTCCTTTCGACGCGGCGGCTGTTCGAGGCGCGCACCGGGTTCTGGGCTGCGGCGCTGTATCTGGCGGCGCCGGGGGTCACGGTGTCCTCGATGCTGATGACCACCGATCCGGTGATGATGGCGGGCTGGGCGCTGGGGGTCTATGCGCTGATCCGGGCCATCGAACCCGCGCCGGCGCCGGGGCGGCGCAGGACACCCGCGCCGCCGCCGCCGCGCTGGGGCTGGTGGGCGGCGATGGGGCTCGGGGTCGGGCTCGGGATGATGGCGAAATACACCGCCGTGGCGCTGCCGCTCTCGGGGCTCGGCTATGCGCTGTTCTCGCGCGAGGGCCCGGCCAACCGGCGCGGGCCGCTGCTGGCGGCGGGGGCGGCGCTGCTGGTGCTGTCGCCCAATCTGGCCTGGAACGCGCGCAACGGCTTCGCCACCGTGGCGCATCTGTCGGAGAACGCCGAGATCGGCGGCGATCTGCTCAACCCCGACAAGCTGGCGGAATTTCTCGGCGCCCAGCTGGCGGTGATCGGGCCGGTGGCCTTCGTCGCCATGGTCGCGGCGCTGGCGCTGGTCGGTTTCGGCGCGGCGCGGCGCGACTGGCGGCTGCGGCTGCTGGCCTGGCTGAGCGCGCCGCTGCTGCTGGCGATGTGCGTGCAGGCGCTGCTGAGCCAGGCCAACGCCAACTGGGCGGCGCCGGCCTATGTCGCGGGCGCGGCGCTGGCGGCGTGGCTGCTGGTCGCGCGCGGCTGGACCCGGGCGCTGATCGCGCAGCTTGTCATCGGCGCGGTCGCGCTGGCGGCGATCTGGGGCGCCGGGCTGGTCTACGCGCTGGACGGGGCGGACCTGCCCCGCGCCTACGATCCGTTCAAGAAGATGCGCATCGGCCCGCAATTCTGCGAACACGCGCTGGCGGCGCTGGAGGGCGAGGATTCCGACGCGCTGCTGTCCAACGACCGCCGCCGCCTGTCGGAATGCATGTTCGAGGGCGGGCTGACGCTGGAGGACATCGCCATCTACGACCCGGACGGCGTCGCCTCCAATCATTTCGAACTGAAGGCGCGCCTGGCGCCGGGGGATGATCGCACGATGATTCTGGCGGTGCAGAACCTGACCCGGGGCGAGGAGATCGCGGCGCGATTCGAACATGCCGAATTGCTTGAGGAAGGCTCCTTCGCCACCCATTCCGACAATGTGATCACATACGCGATCTGGAGCGTGCAGGGTTTTCGCGGCTATTGACGGGTTTGACGGCGACCGCCGGACCTGTCGCCGCCGCGGCGTCGGCTGAATTTTGTGATCACGAAAACGCAAAACCTCTTTGCGGATTGCACTCATCCATGTCTAGATTGTCGGCAAGATCCGCCAGGCGCGGCGGCGGTCGCGTCGCGCGCCGCCTGCGGATCACGGTCAGGACAACAGGGGGCGGCGCGACCGTCCCGACAGAGAGGTGACAACATGAAGACCACGTATCTCGGCGGCGCCGCGCTCGCGCTTTGCCTGTCGGCGCTGGCGGCGCAGGCGAACGAGGAAAAGGCGCTCAACGTCTACAACTGGTCGGATTACATCGCCGAGGACACGGTGGCGAAATTCGAGGCCGCCACCGGCATCAAGGTCACCTATGACGTGTTCGATTCCAACGAGGTGCTGGAAGCCAAGATGATGACCGGGTCCTCGGGCTACGACATCGTGGTGCCCACCGGCGATTTCCTGCAGCGCCAGATCGCCGCCGGAGTCTACCGCAAGCTCGACAAGTCCAAGCTGCCCAACCTCAAGAACATGGATCCGGTGATCATGGCCCGCGCCGCGGCGCATGACCCCGACAACGCCCATTCCGTGGTCTACATGTGGGGCACCACCGGCATCGGCTACAACACCGGCAAGATCGCCGAACGCCTTGGCGACGACGCGCCCACCGACAGCTGGGCGCTGGTCCTGGACCCGGCCAACGCCGCGAAGCTGGCGGATTGCGGCATCACCATTCTCGACGCGCCCACCGAGATCATCCCGGCGGCGATGAATTACCTGGGGCTCGACCCGAATTCCACCGACAAGAAGGACATCGCCGCGGGCGCCGCGCTGCTGTCCAGGATCCAGCCCTATGTGCGCTACTTCCATTCCTCGCAATACATCACCGATCTGGCCAATGGCGACGTGTGCCTGTCGGTGGGCTGGTCGGGCGACGTGTTCCAGGCCCGCGACCGCGCCGACGAGGCCGAGAACGGCGTCGAGATCGCCTATGCGATCCCGAAAGAAGGCGCGCTGATGTGGTTTGACAACCTCGCCATCCCGGTGGACGCGCCGCATCCCGACAACGCCCACAAGTTCATCAATTTCATCATGGACGCGCAGATCACCGCCGACATCACCAACTATGTCTGGTACGCCAACGGCAACGCCGCCTCGCTGCCGCTGGTGGATCCCGAGATCACCGCCGATCCCGGCATCTTCCCGCCCGAGGCGGTGATGGCCAAGCTCTGGACCGCGGTGGTCTATGATTCGCGCACCGACCGGGCGGTCAACCGCGCCTGGACCAAGGTCAAGACGGGCCGCTGAGGTCATGGCGGGCGAAACCGAGGGCGGGCGCGGCGCGGCGCCCGTCGGCGATGACGGCGCCACCTTCATCCGCATCAAGGGGGTCACGAAAACCTTCGACGGCTACAAGGCGGTGGACAACCTGTCGCTGGAGGTGCGCAAGGGCGAGATCTTCTGCCTGCTCGGCGGCTCGGGGTCGGGGAAATCGACCCTGCTGCGCATGCTGGCCGGGTTCGAGACCCCCGATGACGGGCTGATCGAGATCGACGGGCAGGACATGACCCGCATCCCCCCCTGGGACCGGCCCATCAACATGATGTTCCAGTCCTACGCGCTGTTTCCGCATATGAGCGTGGAAAAGAACGTCGCCTACGGGCTGAAGCAGGACCGGGTTTCCAAGCCCGAGATGGCAACGCGGGTGGCGGAGATGCTGGCGATGGTCAAGCTCACCGATTTCGCCCGGCGCAAGCCCGGCCAGCTTTCGGGCGGCCAGCGCCAGCGCGTGGCGCTGGCGCGCGCGCTGGTCAAGCGGCCCAAGGCGCTGCTGCTCGACGAGCCGCTCTCGGCGCTCGACAAGAAGCTGCGCGAGGAGACGCAGTTCGAATTGCAGGACATCCAGGAGCGTCTCGGGACCACCTTCATCGTGGTGACCCACGACCAGGAGGAGGCGATGACGCTGGGCTGCCGCATCGGGGTGATGGATCAGGGCCGCCTCGTGCAGGTGGACGCGCCGCGCGATCTCTACGAATTCCCGCGCAACCGCTTCATCGCCGGTTTCGTCGGCTCGGTGAACCTGTTCGAGGGCGAGGTGATCGAGGACGAGGCCGACCATGCGCGCCTGCGCTCGGCGGAGCTGGGCGGCGAGATCGACATCCATCACGGCATCTCCTGCCAGATGGGCCAGCGGATCTGGGTGGCGGTGCGCCCCGAAAAGCTGCGGCTGAGCGCCGGGCCTCCCGAGACCGGGGCGGGGGCCGGGGGGGCCGCCGAGGGGGTGATCGAGGACGTCGCCTACATGGGCGGATTGTCCCATTACCGGGTGCGGCTGCCCTCGGGATTCCGCGTGCGGGTGACGCTGGTCAACGCCGACCGGCTGCAGGGCGCGGCCCTGACCTGGGACGATCGGGCCTGGGTGTCCTGGCCCGCCGAGGCCGGCGTGGCGCTGACGTCATGAGCGCGCCCGACGCCATGGGCGGGGGGGCGGGGCTGGCCGCGCGCCTGCGCGGGTTGCGCGAACGCGGCCGCGCGCTGGTCATCGCCGCGCCGATGCTGTGGCTGGGGCTGTTCTTTCTGATCCCGTTTCTGGTGGTGCTGCGGGTCAGCCTCGCCGAATCGGCGATCGCCCGCCCGCCCTTCACCGATCTCTACGAATGGTCCGACGGCATCCTCACGGTGTTCCTGAATTTCGGCAATTACCTGTTTCTGCTGGAGGATGATCTTTACTACAGCGCCTATCTGAATTCGATCTGGATGGCGGCGATGGCGACGCTGGCCTGCCTGCTGGCGGCCTATCCCATGGCGCTGCTGATCGCGCGCAGCCCGGTCAGGCGGCGCAACCTGCTGCTGATGCTGGTGATCCTGCCGTTCTGGACCTCGTTCCTGCTGCGCATGTATGCGCTGATCGGGCTGATGGCGCCCACCGGTTTCATCAACGCGGCGCTGGGGCTGGTCGGGATCGGGCCCTTCACCATGCTGCAGACCGACTTCGCGGTCTATCTGGGCATCATCACCGGCTATCTGCCGCTGATGATCCTGCCGCTGTATTCGACGCTGGAAAAGCTGGATTCGAACCTGCTGGAGGCCTCGCACGACCTTGGCGCATCGCCCATGCGGGCGTTCCTGACGGTGACGCTGCCGCTGTCCATGCCCGGGATCGTCGCCGGCTGCATGCTGGTGTTCATCCCGGCGGTGGGCGAATACGTGATCCCGGCGCTGCTGGGCGGGCCGGATCAGCTGATGATCGGCAAGGTGCTGTGGACCGAGTTCTTCAACAATCGCGACTGGCCGGTGGCCTCGGCGGTGGCCATCGCCATGCTGGCGCTGCTGGTGATCCCGATCATGTTCATGCGCAACGCGCTGGGGGTGAAGGAATGACCGCCGGGGGCGGAAAATCCCGCGGCGGCTTTCTGATCTGGGCCTCGGCCTTCGGCTTCGCGCTGCTCTACATCCCCATCGTCATCATGGTGATCTACAGCTTCAACGCCTCGAAGCTGGCCAGCGTCTGGGGCGGCTGGTCGATGAAATGGTATGGCGCGCTGCTGGCCAACGACCAGATCCTGCACGCCGCCTGGATCTCGGTGAAGATCGCGGTGATGTCGGCCACGCTGGGGGTGATCTTCGGGGCGATGATCGGCTACGCGCTCAGCCGTTTCGGCCGGTTTCGCGGCCGGCTGCTGCTGTCGGGCATGGCCACGGCGCCGATCGTCATGCCCGACGTGGTGACCGGGCTGTCGCTGCTGCTGCTGTTCATCTCCATGGAGAGCCTGTTCGGCTGGCCCGCCGGGCGCGGGCTCGACACCGTGGTGATCGCTCACGCCACGTTCTGCATGGCCTTCGTGGCGGTGATCGTGCAGGCGCGGCTGGCGGATTTCGACGGCTCGGTGGAGGAGGCGGCGATGGATCTGGGCGCCCGCCAGCCGCGGGTGTTCTTCGACGTGACCCTGCCGGCGATCGCCCCGGCGCTGGTCTCGGGCTGGCTGCTGAGCTTCACGCTGAGCTTCGACGACCTGGTGATCGCCAGCTTCGTCAGCGGGCCGGGGGCCTCGACCCTGCCCATGGTGATCTTCTCCAAGGTGCGCCTCGGGGTGTCGCCCGAGATCAACGCGCTGGCGACGCTGATGATCCTTGTGGTGGGGGCCGGGATCGCGCTGGCGGTGTGGAAGGGGCGCAGGCGCCCGGATTGAGGGCGCGGCGCGGCTGGCCCGGCCAGCCCCCTGGATCAAAGTCCTCGGCTCACGGGCCTCGGGTCACGGGCCTTGGATCATGGGCCCGGGTCAGGCCCGGGACCACGCCGGCGCCCGGCCGCGCGCGGCTCGGAAGGGGCGGCTCAGACCGGGCGGCGGCGCGGGCGCGGCTTCACGAAGATCGGCGCGTAGGCCACGGCGAAAATCGCAAACCCGAGCGACCAGAGCGCCGCGCCGCCGATCAGCAGCGGCGCCGGCGCCGCCAGCCAGCCCGACGCGACCCGCAGGACCGCGCCGGCGAACACGCAGACATAGGCCGCGGTGGTGGCCGGCGTGGCGGCGAGCCTGCGCCCGCTGTGGCCGAGGCTGGCCCGGGTCATCACCGCCAGGGTCATCTGCCCCACCGCCCCGGCGGCGAGCGCGTGGATCGCCTGCTGGGGCTGCGCGAGGCCGGGGGCGAGGATCGACGCCGCGAACAGCGCATAGGCGACGGGCAGCCAGGCGTAGGCGACATGCAGCGCCAGCAGCAGCGGCTCGGACCTTGCGGCCGCGCCGCGCCAGCGCGACAGCCGCCAGACATGGGCGATGGCGGCGATCGCGAAGCCCGCCCCGGCAAGGCGCGAATCCGGCGCCGCGACCCATGCCGCAAGCGCCGCGACGGCGATCAGGATCGCCGCCGCGTCCGGCCTGCCCATGGGCGCGGGCATGGCTTTCGCGTTTTGCCGCGCCAGCCAGTTGCGGGTGAAGCTCGGGATCACCCGACCGCCGATCAGCATCAGCATGCAGGCGGCGACGCCAAGCCCGAGCCGGAACCCCAGATCCTGACTGACGAACAGGAATGTCAGCTGCGCGGCGGCGAAAACGCTGACCAGCAGCGCCACCACGGCGTTGCGCCAGTTGCGCCCGGCGATGACCTCGCGCCAGACCAGCGCCGCGACCGCGACCAGAAACGCCCCGGCGAGCGCCGCCAGCGCGCCCTGTCCGCCGGCCAGCATCGCCGCGCGGGCCGCCAGCCACAGCCCGAAAAGCCCCCCGAGACCGGCGCCCGAGATCGGCAGCCGCCCGGTCCAGTTGGGGATGGCGGTGAACAGGAACCCCGACAGCGCCGCGCCGAGATACCCCCAGAGCATCTCGTGCATATGCCAGCGCAGCGGCGCCTCGCCCAGGTCGAGCGCGCCGAAATAGGCGAGCGTCCAGAGCGGCACCAGCAATGCCGCCAGCACGCCGGCGCCGAAGAAGAACGGCCGGAAGCCGTGGCTGAGAAAGGCCGGCCCGGCATAGGCGCGGCGGCGCGGCGGCGACGCGCGCAGATCGGGCGCCGCGCGCATCGGCGCGGCATGGGGCGCGGCATGGGGCGCGCCCCCGAACATGATTGGTCTGGCCGCGAACATCTGAGGCCTCCCGGGATCGTCTGCATCGGTTTCGGCCCGCGGGCTGCGCGGGTCGGACTGTATCCTAGTAAAATTCTCAGGAGTTGCGATGCGACCAATTGGGACCGCTCGCCGCTGACGCGTGACGCCCCGCCCGGACCCGCCCGGACCCGCCCCGCCCGGACCCGCCCCGCCCGAACCCGCCCCGCCCGAACCCGCCCCGCCCGGTGTCCGCCGCCCCGAACCAGGCGCCGACGCAATGCCGGCCCATGCGCATCCGGGGCGCGCCGGCATCGCGTTTTGTGTAGGGCGGATCCCGATCCGCCATTGCCGCGACCCGCGCCGAAGGTGTTTATGGGCGCGAAGCCCCGCCACGCGCCGCACCCGAAAAGCGAAGACGACATGTCCGATCCCATGGCCCCGATCCGCCGTTTTCCGGTCTCGGCGTTTCCGCTCTGCCTCGGGCTGCTCGGCGTCGGGCTCATGTGGCGGGCGGCCGCCGGCGAACTGGGCGCGCCGGGGTGGATCGGCGAGGCCTGGCTCGGGCTCGCCAGCATGCTGCTGCTGTTCTGCGCCGGGCTCTACGCGGTCAAGATCGGGCTCGATCCCGATGCGCTGATCGCCGATCTGGCCCCGCCCATGCGCGGCGGCGCGGCGGCGCTGTCCATGAGCCTCATGCTGCTGGGCGCCGGGCTCGCGCCCATCGCGCAGGGGCCCGCCATCGGCGCCTGGGTGATCGGGGCGCTGCTGCATTGGGTGTTCGCCGGGGTCGTGGTCCTGACCCTGCTGCGCGCGCCGCCCGGGGATCGCGCCGTGGGGCCGGATCTGCTGCTGCCCTTCGCCGGGCAGATCGTCGCTCCGCTCGGCGGCGCGGCGCTGGGCTTCGGGGCCTTGTCGACGTTGCTGTTCGCGGTGGCGATCGCGGCGATCGCGGCGATCGGCGTCGGCGCGCTCCGGCAGGCGCGCGGCGCGGCATGGGCGGCGCCGGGGCGGCGCGCCGATCTGTCGCTGCTGGCGGCGGCGCCGGCGTTGGCGGCGCTTGCCGGGCGGGCGCTCGGCGTGAACTGGGCGCCGGCGTCGGCGTTGACCGCCGCGGCGCTCGGCGTCGCGATCTGGCTGGCGCTGCGGGCGCGCTGGCTGCTTGCCGGCGGCTGGACGCCGGCCTGGGGCGTCTTCGGCTTCGCGCTGGCCGCGCTCGCCCACGCGACGATCGTCGTCAGCGGCCGGGTTCCGGCGCTGGCGCCGCTTGCCTGGGGGCTGGCGTTGCTGGCCTCGGCGGCGGCGCTGGCGCTGACCTGGCGCCTGGCGGACGCGGCGCGCAAGGGCGCGCTGTTCGACTGACCCCCGCCCGCCAAAACCCCAAACCGGGCAATCACGTCTTTTCTTCGCGCCCGGCCCATGCGAAAGGGAAGCGCCAAAGCCGATCCCGATCAGGAGAGACCGATGGAGATTCGCGAGGCGTTCACATTCGACGACGTTCTGCTGGTGCCCGGCGCCTCGGAGGTGCTGCCTTCGGACGCCGAGCTGCGCACCCGCGTCACGTCGCGCATCACCCTCAACATCCCGCTCCTGTCTTCGGCCATGGACACGGTGACCGAGGCCGAGATGGCCATCGCCATGGCCCAGGCCGGCGGCATGGGGGTGGTGCACCGCAATCTCGACATCGCCGAGCAGGCGCGCCAGATCCGCCGGGTCAAGCGCTTTGAAAGCGGCATCGTCTACGCGCCGATCACCCTGCGCGACGACCAGACGCTGGCCGATGCGCGGGTGCTGCAGGAACGCTACAAGATCACCGGATTCCCGGTGGTGGACGCGGATGAACGTCTGGTCGGCATCCTCACCAATCGCGACATGCGCTTCACCTCGGACGGGACCACGCCGGTGCGTGCGCTGATGACCTCGGAAAACCTCGCCCTGCTGCGCGAACCGGTGGATCTGGACGAGGCGCGCGGGCTGATGCAGGCGCGGCGCATCGAAAAGCTGCTGGTGGTGAATGGCGAGGGGCGGCTCGCGGGGCTGCTGACCATCAAGGATCTGGAAAAGGCGGTGCTCAACCCCCATGCCTGCAAGGATTCGCTGGGGCAGCTGCGGGTGGCGGCGGCGACCACGGTGGGCGATGCGGGCTATGAACGCTCCGAGGCGCTGATCGACGCGGGGGTTGATCTGATCGTCATCGACACCGCGCATGGGCATTCGATTTCGGTGGCCCGGGCGGTCGAGCGCATCAAGACGCTGTCCAACGACGTGCAGGTGGTGGCGGGCAACGTCGCCACCGCCGAGGCGACGCGCGCGCTGATCGGCGCCGGGGCGGATGCGGTGAAAGTGGGGATCGGGCCGGGTTCGATCTGCACCACGCGCATCGTCGCCGGGGTCGGGGTGCCGCAATTGACCGCGGTGATGGATTGCGCGCAGGCGGCGGCGGAGACCGACACGCCGGTGATCGCCGATGGCGGCATAAAATTTTCCGGGGATCTGGCCAAGGCCATCGCCGCGGGCGCCCATTGCGCCATGATCGGGTCGATGCTGGCCGGCACCGACGAGGCGCCGGGAGAGCTGATCCTGTATCAGGGCCGCAGCTTCAAGGCCTATCGCGGCATGGGATCGGTGGGGGCCATGGCGCGGGGCTCGGCGGATCGCTATTTCCAGAAAGAGGCCGCCACCGACAAGCTGGTGCCCGAGGGCATCGAGGGCCAGGTGCCCTACAAGGGCGCGGCGGGCGCGGTGCTGCATCAGCTGGTGGGGGGCTTGCGCGCCGCCATGGGCTACACCGGCAACCGCAGCATCGACGCCATGCGCGGCGGCTGCCGGTTCGTGAAGATCACCGGGGCCGGGCTGACCGAAAGCCATGTCCATGACGTGCAGATCACCCGCGAGAGCCCGAACTACCGCGTCGGCTGAGCGCGGGCGGCGCCAGGTCGGGGGGCGGCGCCCCGGCGGCGCGGCGGCGCGGCGCTAGGTCAGCGCCGCGTTCAGCATGGTCTGGAAATCCTCGCTGGCCCCGGAAAAATCCAGGTTCTGGGTCATGAACAGCGCGTGCACGCCTTCGTGGGGATCGACGCTGAACCAGGTCTCCGCCGCGCCGGACCAGCCGAATTCGCCCTCGCTGGCAAGGATGCGCCGGTCGCGCTTGCCCAGCGCGCGGCGAAATCCCAACCCGAAGCCGTAGCCGCCGAGCCCGGGGCGCTGGTCGAGGTCGATGAGTTCGATATGCAGCGGCAGCGCCGAATCGGGCACGTGGTTTTCGGTCATCGCCGCCAGGGTCTTGCGCCCCACCAGCCCCGGGGCGCGATCGCCGCCCCGCGCCAGCGCCAGCAGCGCCGCGGTGAACCGCGCGTAATCCTGCATGGTCGCATACAGCCCGTGGCCGCCGCGCGCGAAATCCGGGTCGTCCAGCGGGTAGGGCGCGTTCACGTCCAGCGGCACGGTCGTCGGGTCTTCGGGCTGGCGGCCGCCATGCATGCCCATCACCCGGGCCTGCGCCGCCGCGGGGACGCGAAACCCGGTCTCGGTCATGCCCAGCGGCGCGAGCACCCGGGCGCGCAGGATTTCGGGCAGGGGTTTCTGTTCGATGATTTCCATGATCGCGCCCAGCACGTCGCTGGCGCAGGAATAGCGCCAGCGCGTCCCGGGGTCGAAATCCAGCGGGAAGCGGGCGAAATCGCGCACCGCCTCGCGCAGCGGCGTGGTGGTGGCCAGAAGGCAGTCGCCGGCGGTTTCGTCCTCCAGCGGTTCGCCGGCGAAACCGTAATACAGGCCCGACATGTGGCAGAGCAGATGCTGCACCCGGATCGGCGCGCGGGCCGGGCGGCGCGATCCGTCCGCCCCCAGCACCTGCATGTCGGCGTATTCGGGCAGCCAGTCGGCGATTGGCAGATGCAGGCGCAGGCGGCATTCCTCGACCATCTGCATGGCGGCGATCGACAGGATGGGCTTGGTCATCGAATAGATCCGGTAGATCGGGGTGTCCGGCATCGCCGCGCCGCCGATCTCGCGCGCGCCGGCGCGGCCCTGATGCAGCACCGCGCCGGTCGCGTCGCCGATCATCCATTCGATGCCGGCGTAATCGCCGCGGGCAACCCAACGCGCCATGCAGTCATCGAGCCGCGCCAGCGCGGACCGGTCCAGTTTCGCCATGATTGACTATCATCCTCCCAATGAATTGCCGGGCGGCGTCGTCACGCGTCCAGCAAGGCCGGCGCGGCGTTCAGGTCCTCGACCCGAAAGCCGGCGATGGTCTTGTAGCGTGCGGCGACGGCGTGCAGTTCGGCCTGCGAGATGGCGTCCTCGAGCCGGTCAAAGCCGTTTGGCGCGCGCGCCGCGACGATGTCCAGCACCTGATCCGGCCCGTCGCCGCGATTGGCCTTGACGATGGCCGCGGTGGCGGGGCGGCGGATGGCCTCATAGGCGGCGAGCGCCTCGGGCGCCGGGCGCCGCCGCAATTCGCGCGCCAATACGCTGGCGTCGAGAATGGCCTGCGTCGCGCCGTTGGAGCCGATGGGATACATGGCGTGCGCCGCGTCGCCCAGCAGGGTGGCGCCGTCCATGGTCCAGGCGGGCAGGGGGTCGCGGTCGATCATCGGGAATTCGTAGATGGCCTCGGCGCCCCGGATCAGCGCCGGCACGTCGAGCCAGTCGAATGTCCAGTCGGCGAAGCGGGGCAGGATCTCGGACGGGTCGCCAGGGCGGTTCCAGTCCTCGCGTTTCCAGGGATGGTCGTCGGGATAGCGCAGATCGGCGATCCAGTTGACCACGCTTTGCCCGTCTTCGGTCTCGGCGATGGGATAGCAGACGAATTTGCGGTTGCGGTCGCCGGCCATGGCCATGCTGGCGCCGGAGAGGAATTTCGGCGCGATCGTGGTGGCGCGCCACAGCATGGTCCCCGACCAGACCGGCGGGCCCTCGTCGGGATGCATGCGCCTGCGGGTCGCCGCATGGATGCCGTCGCAGCCGATCAGCGCCGCGCCGGAGATGATCTGGGCGCCGCGCGCGGTCGCGACATCGACGTCGACGCCGGTCGCGGTCGCGCGCCAGCCCGTCACCCGCGCGCCGCTGACCACCGCATCCGGGCCGAGCCGCGCGCGCACCGCGTCAAGCAGCATGAACTGGAATTTTCCCCGGTGGACCGAAAACTGCGGCCAGTCGTAGCCGGCGTCGCGCCCGCGCGGCTCGGCCCAGATCTTCTGGCCCTGAGAATTGAAATACGCGACCTCGCGGGTGCGGATGGCGATGGCGTCGAGCGCCTCCAGCAGACCCAGCGCGCACAGTTCCTTCACCGCATGGGGCTGGAGGTTGATGCCCACGCCAAGCGGGCGCAGGTCGCGCGCCGATTCGAACACCCGGCAGGGCAGGCCATGCCTGTGCAGCGCGAGCGCGAGCGTCAGCCCGCCGATGCCGGCGCCGGCGATGATGATCATTTTGCAGGCCTCCCCCTGATCGCGTCGGACTCAGGTCTAGCCCTCCCCGGCCGCCGGGTCGAGATCATCGGCCGCCGTCGCCGGTTTCGCATCCCTGCGGCGCCCGCCCTGTTCGGCGCGGGCAATGAAACTGCGCAGCACGTGGCGCAGGGTCTGGACCTCGTCCACCGGCACGTCGCCGAGGATCGCGGTCTCGTGCTCCAGCGCCATGGGGATCAGCTCCTCGGCCAGTTCGCGGCCCTTGTCGCGCAGGCGCACGGTCACCTCGCGCCCATCCGCGCTCTGACGCATGCGCGCCACCAGCCCGTCCGCCTCCATGCGCCCCAGCAGCTTGGTCAGCGTGGGCTGCTTGTAGAGCACCGCGTCGGCGAGCTTGCCCACGGTGGCCGGGCCGCTCATCAACACCGCGAGCACCCGCCAGACCGGGGCGGGGACGCCCTCGGCGGCAAGCTGGGCGTGGAAATCCTCCGAGGCCAGCGCCGAGGCCCGGGCCAGCAGATACAGCGTGTAATCCTCGTAGAACCCCGAGGGCGCGGGGCCATGGCGCGGCGTGGTGACGGTGCCGAAGGCCCCGCCGAAAAACGTCAGCGGCGCGCCGTGGCCGTGGGAAAACCCGGTGACCCGGCCGATGAAAAGCAGGTGATCGCCGACCCCCTGCACGGTTTCATGGCTGCATTCGAAGTTCGCCAGCGCCCCGGCGATCACCGGCGCGCCGCTGGCGCCGGGGGCCCAGTCGAGCCCGGCGAAGCGGTCTTCCACCGGGCGGGCGAAGCGGCTGGCGATCTCGTGCTGGTCCTGGGCCAGCACGTTGACCGCATAGGCGTCCGCGGCGCGGTAGTCGTCAAGATGGATGGACCTGCGCGACAGGCTCCACAGGATCATCGGCGGGTCCAGCGACAGGGCGTTGAAGCTGGACGCGGTGAAGCCGATCGGCGCGCCGTCGCGGTCGCGCGCGGTGATCACCGTCACCCCGGTGGCGAAGCGCGACAGCGCCTGGCGCATGGAGGGGGGGTCCGCATCGGGGTGCGGGGCTGGCGTTTCGGACTCGGTCATCACGGCCTCCCGACAAAAACATGAAAATTCATCTTTCCAGTTTGCCCGAATCGCGCTTAGGATCAAGGCCGCAGACGGGACATCGAACAAACGAGGGAGAAGCCGATGCTTGCGGACCGCATCGAGGCGCGCTGGATCGCCGCGTTCAGCCGGGTTCTGGCGCTGTGCGCGGTGAAGCCGGAGGAAAGCGTCGCCATCCTCAGCGAGACCCAGTCGCGCGATCTCAACGTGCATCTGGCGGAGCTGGCGGCGCTGGCGACCGGGGCGACGGTGTTCCATGTGCGCGTGCCGAGCCCGGCCCAGACCGCGCCCGTGCCGGTGCGCTCCACCGGCGCCAGTCAGGCGCTGAACGGGCAGGGCGCGGCGCTGGAATCGCTGAAAGCCGCCGACATCATCCTCGACCTGACCGTCGAGGGCCTGCTGCACGCGCCCCAGCTTGGCGCGATCCTGAAGGCCGGGACGCGGGTGCAGATGGTCTCCAACGAACATCCCGACTGCCTGGAGCGCCTGGTCCCGGAACCGGCGATGAAGGACATCGTCAAGGCCGCGGTCGCCAGATGCCGCGCCGCGACGCAGATGCGCGTGACCTCGCCCGCGGGGACCGATCTGAGCGTCGACATGCGCGGCGCGGCCACCGCCGGGGTCTGGGGCTGGACCGACCGCCCCGGCACGGTGGCGCATTGGCCCGGCGGCGTGCTGGTGAGCTTTCCCAGAGCCGGCAGCGCCAACGGGCGGCTGGTGCTCGACGCCGGGGACGTGAACCTCACCTTCAAGCGCTATCTGGAAAGCCCGGTGACGCTGACCCTGAAGGATGACTACGTGGTGTCCATCGAGGGCGACGGGACCGACGCCGAACTCATGCGCCGCTATCTGGCCGCCTGGAACGACCCGGTGGCCTATGCGATCTCGCATGTGGGCTGGGGGCTGAACCCCGCCGCCCGCTACGAATCCCTGACCATGTACGACCAGCGCGACAGCAACGGCACGGAACTGCGGGCCTATGCCGGGAATTTCCTGTTCTCCACCGGGGCGAACGAATTCGCCGGGCGCTACACCGAGGGCCATTTCGATCTGCCGGTGCGCGGCTGCGACATCGCGCTCGACGGCGTGCTGGCGGTGAAAGCCGGCGTTCCGGTCTGAGGCGCCGGCCAGTCTGATTCAAGGAAAACCCCCATGACCATGGTGTTTCTGCACGGCATTGGCGGCGGCGCCGCGACCTTCGAATTATTGGCGCCGCGCGTGCCCGACGCGCTGGCGCTGGATCTGCCGGGGTTCGGCGACGAACCCTGGGAGGCGCAAGCGACCTTCCCGCGCCTCGCCGATTGGCTGGCGGCGAAACTGGATGCGCTGGGGATCGGGCGCGCCGAACTGTTCGGCCATTCGCTCGGCGGCATGCTGGCGCTGGAGATGGCGGCGACCCGCCCCGACCGGGTGCGCGCGATCACGCTGTGCTGCACGACCCCGGCCTTTGGCGGGCGCGACGAAAGTTTCAGGGATGCCTTTCTGGCGGCGCGGCTGGGGCCGCTGGACCGGGGCGCGAGCATGGCCGATCTCGGGGCCCAGAGCGCCCGGGCGATGATGGCGCCCGAGGCCCCGGACGCCGCCCGCGCCATCGCCGCCGCCGCCATGGGCCGGGTGCCGGAGAAGGTTTTTCGCGACATTCTGGAATGCCTGACCACCTTCAACCGGCGCGCGGCGCTGGCGGATCTTTCCGCCCCGACGCTGGCGTTGGCCGGCGACCGGGACATGGCGGCGCCGGCCCGGACCATGCGCCGCATGGCCGAGGCGATCCCCGATGCGCGGTTCGTCGAATTGCCCGGCGGGCATTTCCTGCCGCTCGAACAACCGGAAATGACGGCCGCCGCGGTCGCCGATTTCCGCAAGTCCCTTGAGGAGAAAGCCACATGACCGCAGACGCCCCCGCCCCCGACGCGCCGATGTTCGACCCCGGGGCGTTCCGGCTGAGCGAGGCCGAAGCCGATCTCACCGCCCGGGTGCGCAGGATCGGCGTCGAGACCTTCGCCGATCGGGCCGCGACCTGGGATCGCGAGGCGCGTTTCCCGACGCAGAATTTCCGCGACATGCACGAGGCGGGGCTGCTCGGGATCTGCGTGCCCGCGGAAAACGGCGGGCTGGGCGCCGATTACCGCGGCTACATGCTGGCGGCGGCGGAGATGGGGCGCTATTGCGGGGCCACGGCGCTGACCTGGAACATGCATGTCAGTTCCTGCCTGTGGACCGGGATGCTGTCGGACGACCTGGAGATGGACGCCGCGACCCGGAGCGAACATCTGCGCCGGCGCGCCTTGCACTACAAGCGCATCGTGGATCACGCAAAGATCTATTCGCAGTCGTTTTCCGAGGGCGGCGCGGCGGCGGCGGGCGCGGCGCCGTTTTCCACCCGCGCGACCAGGGTCGACGGCGGCTGGCGGATCACCGGCAAGAAGATCTTCGCCTCCCTCGCCGGGCATGCGGATTACTACGGGCTGCTCTGCGGCGAGGTGCAGGAAGGCCGGCGCGCCTCGCGCCGGGACACCATGTATGTGGCGGTGCCTGCGGACGCGAAAGGCGTCAGCGTGGTCGGCGGCTGGGACCCGCTGGGGATGCGGGGCACGGTGTCGCGCACGCTGCTGTTCGACGACGTGTTCGTGCCCGAGGACGAGGCGCTGATGCCCCATGGGGTCTATTATCAGGCGGCGAGCCGCTGGCCGCACATGTTCATGACCCTCAGCCCCACCTATCTGGGCATCGCCCAGGCGGCCCATGATTTCACCGTGCGATACCTGCGCGGCGAAATCCCCGGCCTGCCGCCGGTGAAGCGGCGCATGTATCCCACCAAGCAACTGGCGGTGGCCGAGATGCGGGTGAAGCTGGAGCAGGCCGCCTGCCTGTGGTTTCAGTCGATTTCCGAGGCCCGGGCAGATCCGAGCAAGGCGCAGGTGCTGCGCGCCTACGCCGCCCAGCATGTCGTCATGGAGACCTCGAACGCCGTTTGCGCGCTGGCGATCCGCACCTGCGGCGGCCAGTCGATGCTGAAATCCCTGCCGTTGGAAAGGCTGTATCGCGACAGCCGCTGCGGCGCGCTGATGCTGCCCTGGACCGCCGAAATCTGCATGGACCGCATCGGGCGCGAGGCGCTCTACGAGCCCGGCGAAACCGACGATCCCGCGGCATGACCGGCGCGCCGGGCGATTTGCCGCCGCTGAGCCGGGCGCGCGATCTGGGAAGCCGGCTGGCGGCGGTCGCCGCCGCCGGTCCCGACCGCCGGGCGCTGAACGCGCCGGATGCGACGCTGGATCGCGCGGCGCTGGCGCGGGGCGCCGAGGGCGCGGCGCGCTGGCTGGCGTCGCGCGGCGTCGGCGCGGGGGACCGGGTGGCGTGGCTGGGGCTGAACGCGGCGACGCAGATCATGCTGCTGTTCGGGGCGGCGCGGCTCGGGGCCATGCTGGCGCCGCTGAACTGGCGGCTGGCGGTCGAGGAGATGGCCTGGATCGTCGGCGACGCGGCGCCGTCGCTGATCGTCGCCGACGCGGCGCATGAGGACATGGCGCGGCGCGTCGCCGGCGCCGCCCCGGTCTGCGCCGCCGAGGAGGCCATGGCGGCGATGCTGTCAGGCGGCGCGGCGGCGGCGGCGGCGCGCCGCGAATCCCCCGCGGCGCCGGCGCTGCTGGTCTACACCTCGGGGGCCTCCGGCCGGCCCAAGGGGGCGCTGCTGAGCCAGTCGGCGCTGCTTGCCAACGCGGCGCTGGCGGTGGACATGCACGACATGCGCGCCAGCGATCATGTGCTGACCGTGCTGCCCATGTTTCATGTGGGCGGGCTCAACATCCAGACCCTGCCGGCGCTGCTGATCGGGGCCGAGGCGACGCTGTGCGCGCGCTTCGATCCGCGCGACTGCCTGGCGCGCATCGCGCGGGACCGCCCGACCCTGAGCGTGCAGGTGCCCGCAACCCTGCGCGCCATGCTGGCCGATCCCGGCTGGGAGAACGCCGACCTGTCGTCGCTGCGGCTGATCGCGACGGGTTCGACCGACGTGCCGGTGGACCTGATCGAGACGGTGCGGGCGCGGGGCGTGGCGGTGATCCAGATCTACGGCGCCACCGAGACCGGCCCGGTGGCGATCTATCAGCGCGAGGCCGACGCGGCCGCGCATCCCGGCGCCATCGGGCGCCCCGGGCCGGGGGTGTCGGCGCGGCTGGTGGACGGGCGCGGGCGCGACGTGGCGACCGGGGAGACCGGCGAGATCCTGCTGAAATCCCCGGCGCTGGCGCGGGGCTATCTCAACCGCCCCGACGCGGATGCGGATTTTTCCGGCGGCTGGTTTCGCACCGGCGACGTCGCCCGGCGCGACGCGGACGGGGTGTTCTGGTTCGCGGACCGGGTCAAGAACGTGATCATCTCGGGCGGCGAGAACATCTTTCCGGCGGAACTGGAGCGGGTGCTGCAGACCATGCCCGGGGTGGCCGAGGCCGCCGTCGTCGGCCTGCCCGATCCGCGCTGGGGCGCGGCGCCGGTGGCCGCGGTGGTGCGCGCGCCGGGCGCGGCGCTGGACGCCGCGGCGGTGCTGGCGGGGTTCGACGGCAGGCTCGCCCGCTTCAAGCGCCCGCGCGCGGTGGTGTTTGTGGATGCGCTGCCCCGCAACGCCATGGGCAAGGTGGTGGTCGGGGATCTGCGCGCGCTGGTCGAGCGGGCGCTGGCGTGAGCGGGGCGCCCGGGTGAATTCAGGGCGCGCCGCCGGGCGGCGGCGCGCACCCGTGGCGGGGCTGCGCCCCTCCCCTGGACCCCCTCCCTGCGCGGGGGCCGCGATGGGCGGGGAGGCCGCGTGACCGGCCTGGGGCCGGGTTTCAGGCTTTGCGCGCGAGGATCAGCTGGCCGGGCTCGGGCGCGCCGTCATTGGTGCGCACGGTGATGGGATCGAAGCTGATCGGGGCGAATCCCGCCGCGTCGAGCGCCAGGCGCAGATAGGGTTCGGCATGGGCGTAGCGCTGGTTGGGGCCGACGCCCCAGCCCTGGGACGGGACGGCGGCGGGGGGCGGGGTCTCGGTCGAGAACGCCAGCACCCCGCCGGGCGCGAGGCAGGCGGCGGCGCCGGCGAACAGGGGCGCGACCTCGCCGATATAGGGCAGCATGTCGGTGGCGACGATCAGGTCCCAGAGCGGCGTGTCCGGGTCGCCTGGCGCGTGCAGGAAGTCCACCGCGTCGCCCAGATACAGGTCGTCATAGACGCCGCGATCCTCGGCGATCTCCAGCATGGCGGGCGCGAGGTCCACGCCCTCGGCATGGGCGCAGATCCCGGCCAGCGCCGCGCCGGCGAGCCCGGTGCCGCAGCCCAGATCCAGCATGCGCGCATAGGGGCCGGGGGCGACGGCGTCGAGGCTTGCGCGCAGCAGATCTGGGACCGCATAGGCCAGCTGGCCCACGAGGATCGCCTCGAAGGCCGCGGCCTGCTGATCGAACAGCGTGGTCACATAGGCCTCGGGCGCCTTGTCGGGGGCCGCGCCGCGCCCCATGGCGGCGAGCCGCACCGCCGCGCCGCCATGATCGGCGGGGTCGAGGCGCAGGACCTCGGCATAGGCGGCGGCGGCGGCGTCGCGATCGCCGGATTTTTCCAGCGCCAGAGCGCGGTTGTAGGCCTCGGCGAGGCGGTCGGTCGGGTCAGGGCTCATGGCGCGGGATCCTGGGCGCGGGGCGCGGGTTTGGCAGGTCGGTTTTTCGATCTGTCGGATTTGGGAACTGTCGGATTTGGGGATCTGGTGGTTTTGGGGATCGGGGCGACGGGGCGTCTAGCTCGCCAGTTGCGCCACGGCGCCCGCGACCAGCGGCGCCAGCGCGATGCGGTTGCTGGCATGGGGGATGGAATCGGCGCTCGCCACGCGCGCGCCCTTGGCCAGCAGCCGGGCATGCGCGTCGCCGGCGAAGATGCCGTGCACCACCACGCAGACGGGGGCGGGCAAGCCGCGGCGCCGCAGGATGTCCACGCTGGCGATCAGGGTCTCGCCCGACGACGCGACATCGTCCACCAGCACCGGCGTGCGCCCGGTCCATTGGCGCAGATCCGGGATGTCCACCGTCACGCGGCGATCTCCGGCGCGGGTCTTTCGGGCCACGGCATACGGCGCGCCGATGATCCCCGCGACCGCCGACACCCATTGCTCGCTTTCCTCGTCGGGGCCGATCAGCAGCGGGTCTGGGATCTCGGCGCCGATCCATTGCGCCATCAGCGGGCCGGCGTGCAGGGCCTGCGCCGGCACGCCGTAGATGTCGCCGAGGTCATGGATGCGGTGCAGATGCGGGTCCACCGTGACCAGCCAGTCGATCTCGCGCGACAGGATGTTGGCGAAATGCATCGCCGAGACCGCCTCGCCGTCATGGAACCGCCGATCCTGGCGCATATAGGCGAGGTAGGGGGCGACCAGCCCGACGCGGCGCGCGCCCAGCGCCCGCGCCGCGCCCGCCGCCAGCAGCAGCGGCATCAGCTTGGGGTCGGGGTCGTTGAGGGTGCAGACCAGCGCCACGGAGCGCCCGGACAGTTCGGAGCGATGGCGCAGATAGGTCTCGCCGTCGGGGAACCGGCGGGTTTCGAGCTTGCCGAGGTCAAAGCCTCCGGCCCGCGTCAGGCCTTGCGCGAAGGTCTCGTTGCCGGGCAGCGGGATCAGCAGGGGGGTCATTGCGGGGCTCCGATGCGGATGATGTCCGCGGCGCTTTCGGCGTAGCGCATGGCGTAGTCGAGCGTGCCGCGGTGTTCGGCGTGGACGGCGTAGAGCGGCTGGCCCGCGGTCACGCGGTCGCCGAGGCGCACATGCAGGTCGATGCCCGCGGCCTTGTCCTCGGGGGCGCCGGCGAGCTTGGCGCAGCGGGCCAGCTTGCGATTGTCGATGTCGCGCACCGCGCCGGCGGCGGTCGCCGTGATCTCGTGCCTGTGGGCGGCGACGGGCGGGGCGCGCATGCCGCCCTGTTCGTCGCAGATGGCCTGGAATTTTCGCCAGGCGCGCCCGTCGGACAGCGCCGCGGCGGCGGCGGCGAGGCCGGCGCCGGGGGGGGCCAGATCCACCAGCTCCAGCAGCGCCCCGGCCAGCGTCGCGGCGCGGTCGCGCAGGTCGGCGGGGGCGTCCGCGTCGCCGCGCAGCACCGCCAGCACGTCGCGGGCCTCCAGCGCCGGGCCGATGCCGCGCCCCACCGGCTGGCGCCCGTCGGTGATCAGCGTGCGCACCGCCAGCCCGAATTTTTCGGCGGTGCTTTCCAGATTCGCGGCGAGACGCCCGGCGGCGGCGGCGTCGCGCACCTTGGCGGTCGGCCCGACGGGGATGTCGAGCACCATATGCGTGGCCCCGGCGGCGATCTTCTTGGACAGGATCGAGGCGATGAGCTGGCCCTCGCTGTCGATGTCGAGCGCGCGTTCGATGCGGATCAGCAGGTCGTCCGCCGGGCTGAAGCGCACCGCGCCGCCCCAGACGACGCAGCCGCCGGTGCGCTGCACCACGCGGCGGATGGCCGGGGCGTCGAGTTCGACGGGGGCCAGGGTTTCCATGGTGTCGGCGGTGCCCGCGGGCGAGGTGATGGCCCGCGACGAGGTCTTGGGCATGGTCGCGCCCAGCGAGGCCATGATCGCCACCACGATCGGCGTGGTGCGATTGCCCGGCAGCCCGCCGACGCAATGCTTGTCGGCGATCGGGTGCGCGTCCCAGTGCATGCGCTCGCCGACCTCGACCATGGCGCCGGTCAGGGCGTGGATCTCGTCCAGATCCAGCGGCTGCGCGGCGCAGGCGGATATGAAGGCCGAGGCCTGGATGTCCGAATAGCGCCCGGCCACCAGATCCTCGATTATGCGGGCCAGATCCGGCGCGCTCAGGCGTTCGCCGTAGATCTTGCCGCGCACCGAACTCATGGACAGCGGCGGCCTGGCATGGGCGATGCGCACCAGGTCGCCGGGGCGGGGGTCGAGCCGGCGCCAGGCGGCTTCGGACAGCGCCGCCTCGTCCCGGGCGATCAGGTCGCCGAACACATGGTTGACGGTGGCGATCACGTGGCGGTCGCGCAAGCTGAGCCGCACCCGGGCATGGGCGCGAAAGCCTTCGGCGAGGCAGACCGGGCAGTTCACGTTCATGTAGACCACCGGCTGGTCGCGGGTGTCGACGCCGATGCGCCGCGGCGTCAGCAGGTTGGCCGGATCCCCGGCCGGGGGCGCGCCGCTCACAGGGCGGCCTCGTCGAACAGCAGCGGCACCTCGGCGTCCCAGCCCAGTTCGTCGCGAATGCGCACGCGCAGGGCCTCCGACGCCGTGGGTTCGCCATGGACGATGAACACCTGTCCCGGCGGGCGCTCGAAGCCGCGCAGCCAGCGCAGCAGGTCGTCGCGGTCGGCGTGGCTCGACAACATGCTGAGATTGCGCACCTCGGCGCGGATGGTGACGTAATCGCCATGGATGCGGACCCGTTTGGCGCCCGCGACCATGGCCGCGCCGCGGGTGCCCCCGGCCTGGAACCCGGCGAACAGGATGCTGTTGCGCCGGTCCGGCGCGATGACCTTCAGATGGTGCAGCACCCGCCCGCCGGTGGCCATGCCGCTGGCCGAGATGATCACCTTGGGCATGTGGTTGGCGTTCAGCGCCCGGGATTCGTCGGGGGTGCGCACATAGGTCGTCATGGCGAACATGGCGTCGCATTCGGCCGCCGACAGGCGTTGGTCGTCGAGATGGCTGCGATACACGTCGCTGGCGCGTTCAGCCATGGGGCTGTCGAGAAACACCGGCAGGTCGGGAATGCGCCCGGCATGCTTCAGGCGTTCGAGATGGTGCATCAGCGATTGCGCCCGGCCTACGGCGAAGGACGGGATCAGCACCGTGCCGCCGCGCGCGGCGGTGTCGTTGATCACGCCGGCGATTTCATCCTCGGGGTCGGCGGTCCCGTGCAGCCGGTCGCCATAGGTGGATTCCATCACCAGCGCGTCGGCGTCGCGCACCCGTTCCGGGTCGGGCATGGTCGCGGCGCCGAACTGGCCGAGATCGCCGGTGAAGACCAGCTTGCGCCCGCCTGCGCGCAATTCCACGATCGCCGCGCCGAGGATATGCCCCGCCGGACGCAACAGCGCCGAGATCCCGGGGGCGATGTCGAAGGACTCGTGAAATCCGCGCGGCGCGAAGGCGGCGAGGCAGGCCTCGGCGTCCTCGCGGGTGTAAAGCGGCAATGCCGGCTTGTGCTTGGTGTAGCCGTAGCGATTGGCGCGCTCGGCGTCCTTTTCCTGCAAATAGCCGCTGTCGGGCAGCAGGATCGCGCAAAGATCGCGGGTCGCCTCGGAACAATAGACGGGGCCGCGAAAGCCGCTGCG
This sequence comes from Oceanicella sp., assembly GCF_056449545.1. Lineage (NCBI taxonomy): Bacteria > Pseudomonadati > Pseudomonadota > Alphaproteobacteria > Rhodobacterales > Paracoccaceae > Oceanicella > Oceanicella sp. The sequence goes on from NZ_JBWOMN010000049.1 coordinate 24,624, forward strand.
CACCAGCAGCGGCAGGTAGCCGGAATGGTCGATATGGGCATGGGTGAGAACCACCGCGTCGATCTTGCCCGGCGGGACCGGGAACGGCGCCCAGTTCTTGCGGCGCAGCTGCTTGAAGCCCTGAAACAGCCCGCAATCCACCAGGATCCGCTTGTCTCCGGCATGGACCAGATGACGCGAGCCGGTGACCGTCCCGGCGGCGCCCAGAAATTGCAGCGACAGTGTCATGGCAGGGTCTCCTTGCCGGCGGGCCAGTGGCTGCGGTGGTCCTGAATCGCGGTCTGGATGCGGATCAGCTCCATGACGTTGTCGAGATCGACGATCCCCGCCAGCCGCCCGTCGCGCATCACCGGCAGCACCCGGCAGGGGCTGGCCTGCAGGCGCGCCAGCACGCTTTCCAGCGGCTCGTCGATTTCGGCGGCGTCGGTCTGGGGCTGCATCCAGTCGCCCGCGGGGGCGGATTCGCCCGCCGCCTGCAGGCCGCGCAGCAGGTCGCTCTGGCCCAGCACGCCGATCATGCGCCCGCCTTCGATCACCGGGAAATCCTTCTGGCTGCCGGCCATGGTCAGCGCCACGGCGCGCGACAGCGGATCGCCCGGCGCCATGGTCTGATAGTCGACCAGCATGGCGCGGCCCACGGCGGCGCCCGCGAGCGAGGATTTCACCTGCTCGGAGCCCGCCTCGGCCGCCGCGCCGAACCACACGAACAGCGCGATGAGGATCAGGAACGGGTTGTAGAGCAGCCCCATCAGCCCCAGCCACAGCGCCAGCGCCTGACCGATGCGCGCCGCCATGCCCGTGGCGCGGGCGCGGTCCATGCGCAGCGCCAGCGCGGCGCGCAGCACCCGCCCGCCATCCATGGGAAACGCCGGCAGCATGTTGAACACCGCGAGCATGACGTTGATCGCCAGCAGTCGTTCCAGAAACGGCCCGCCGGTGAGGCTGAGCGGCTCCGCCGAGGTCATCGCGCCGGCCAGCGACAGCCATAGCCACAGCAGGGCGGCGATCGCCACGTTGACCGCCGGGCCGGCCAGCGCCACGAGGATTTCCTGCTTGGGGTCCTCGGGCATGCGTTCCAGCGCCGCGACGCCGCCGATGGGCAGCAGCGTGATGTCGCGGGTGGCGATGCCGAAGCGGCGCGCTGTCAGGGCGTGGCCGAATTCATGCAGCACCACGCAGGCGAACAGCGCCAGGATGAAGCCGACCCCGGTGGCGACCGCGCCCAGCGATCCCTCGGCGCGCCAATGGGCCACGCCGATCCACAGGATCAGCACCAGGAACGTGACATGGACATAAATGTCGATGCCCGCAATCCGGGTCAGTTTCCACGACCATTTCATGGCGCAACGCCCTCCGTTTGCCGTGACATCTGCGCAGGAAGGTATGGTGCGCGCCGGCCATTGGCCAGAGGGGAGCATTGCCGCAGCCGGCTTGCAGCGCCTTGCGTGGGCGCGCGTTCGCGGCCGCAGCCGTCGCAGCAGCCCGAAAAAATACGCCCGGGGCCGTTTCCGGCCCCGGGCGCGTCAGGGGCGCCGAAGCTGGGGCTAGAGGTTGCCCCGGCTCATTTCCCCGGCGATGTGGTCCGCCTGCCGGATCGCCAGCGCGACGATGGTCAGGGTCGGGTTCTCGGCCGCGCCGGTGGTGAACTGGCTGCCGTCGGACACGAACAGGTTGCCGATGTCATGCGACTGCCCCCAGCGGTTCACCACCCCGTCGCGCGGATTCGCCGACATGCGGTTGGTGCCCAGATTGTGGGTCGAGGGATAGGGCGGCGTCGGGAACACCCGCGTCGCCCCCACCGCGTCATAGATCGCCGCGCCCTGCCGGTAGGCGTGATCGCGCATGGCGTTGTCGTTGGGGTGGTTGTCGAAATGCACGTTGGGCGCCGGCAGGCCGAACTGATCCTTCAGGTCGTGGTTGAGGGTGATGCGGTTGGTTTCCTGGGGCATGTCCTCGCCCACGATCCACATCCCGGCCATGTTCTCGTAGCCATCGAGCGCGGAGGTGAATTCGCGCCCCCAGGCGCCGGGGTCGAGGAACGCCGCCATGAAAGGCAGGCCCAGCGACAGGGTTTCCAGTTCGTAGCCGCCGACGAAGCCGCGCGACGGGTCGTGGCGCGCCTCGTCCTGGATGATCCCGGCCATGGTGGTGCCGCGCCACATGCGCACCGGCTTGTCGAACACCGCATAGACCGAGCCCGTCATGTGGCGCATGTAGTTGCGCCCCACCTGGCCCGACGAATTGGCAAGCCCGTCGGGGAACAGGCTCGACGCCGAATTCAGCAGCAGGCGCGGGCTTTCGATGGAATTGCCCGCCACGCAGACGATGCGCGCCTTTTGCAGATGCTGATTGCCGTCCTTGTCGGCGTAGAGCACGCCGGTGACGCGGCCCTTGGCGTCATGTTCGATCTTCAGCGCATGGGCGCGTTCGCGGACTTCAAGATTGCCGGTCGCCTCGCCCCGCGGCACGTCGGTGTAGGCCGATGACCATTTCGCCCCCCATTTGCAGCCCTGAAAGCAGAACCCGGTCTGCTGGCAGGCATTGCGGCCGTCGTATTCGGCGCTGTTGATGGCCATGCGGCCGGTGTGGACCTCCTTGTAGCCGAGCGCCTTGGCCCCGGCCTCGAACACCTTGTAGTTGTTGCAGCCGGGCAGTCCCGCGCGCCCGCCGGTGCGGGTGACGCCGAGCTTGTTTTCGGCCTTCACGTAATAGGGGTCCATGTCGTCGTTGTCGATCGGCCAGTCGAGCAGGTTCGCCCCCTGCACCGGGCCGTAGGTGGTGGCGGCCTTCCATTCATGGTCCCGGATGCGCAGCGAGGCCCCGGCCCAATGGGTCGTCGTGCCGCCGACCGCCTTGACGATCCAGGCCGGCAGGCCGGAAAAATCCTTGGCCACCCGCCAGTCGCCGGATGTCGATCGCGCGTCGGTCCAGGCCAGCTGGCCGAAGCTTTCCCATTCGTCGTTGACGTAGTCTTCGGGCAGGTAGCGTCCGCCCGCCTCCAGCGCCACGACGCTGACGCCCTTCTGGGCCAGTTCGTTGGACAGCACGCCGCCGCCGGCGCCGGTGCCGATGACGACGACGACGCCGTCGTCGCTCAGGTCAAATGGTGCAGCCATGATCGCGCCCTCCTCAGATCCAGTTGATGTCGTTGAAGCCGCGGTTGATGTAGCCGCCCTTGGAATAGCTTTCGCCCTCGTAGCCAAACAGCGGCCAGACCGCTTTCTGGTTGTAGAGGCCGCCCACCAGCCCGCCGCGCACCTGCTGGAAGAAGGCGCTGTCCTCCATGGCGCGCAGGATGTCGACGCGGTCGCGTTCCCAGCGCGTGTCGAGATAGCTGGCGAAACCCTTGCCGGCGGCGGCCGCGTCGAGCGCCGCGATCCCGGCCTCGATCGAGGCCGCGAGATCCGCGGAATCATAGCCCTTGACCGCGGCGGCGTAGAATTCATCGGCCACGCGGTCATGGGGGTAGATGTCGCGCGCCATCTGGATCAGCGTCGCCATGGTGCGGGGCTGAAGGTGGTTGACCTCGACGGCCCAGGCGGCGGAGGTCCCGGCGACGAAGCCGGCCCCCACCACCAGCGCGGCCCCGGCCGCGGCGCTGCGCGCCAGCAGATCCCTGCGGGTCAGCATTGAACGATCAGGTTCCATAGTCGGCGTTCCTCCCTTGATGCCTCGTCCCTTGCCGGGACGTTTTCCGGATCTCTCGCCCCGGGGACGGGGCGTCTTGACCTTGCCGCGACTCCGATGGGGGTCAGCGGTATCGGCCTTGCCGCTGCAAGACCTCGATGTCGTAGCCGTCGGGGTCCTGGATGAAGAAGAACCGGGCCAGCAGCGCGCCCCCGGGGCTGAATTCGACGATCTTGCGGGGCGCGTGGCCGGCGGCCTCGATGCGGGCGCGTTCGGCGTCGAGATCGTCGACGCAAAACGCGATGTGCCCGTAGCCGTCGCCGAGCTCGTAGGGCGCGGCGCGGTCCTTGTTGACGGTCAGCTCCAGTTCGAAGTCGGTCTCGTCATTGCCCAGATAGACCAGCGTGAAGCCGTCGAAATCCAGTCGCTCGATCACGCGCAGGGCGAAAACCTCTTCGTAGAACGCCACCGAGCGCGCTTCGTCGCGCACCCGAATCATCATGTGGATCGCCTTGGCCACCGAGCTCTCCCTCAAAGCTGTCCCTAATGCTTGCGATCAGGGTAGCGAGGCGGCGCGGGCCGTTGGTAGTAGCATGATACTACATCGAAGACTCGTGACCGGCGCTATTGCGCGGCGATGGTCCCGCCCCCGGAGCCGAAATCGCCGTCGATTCGGGATTCGATCCCGGGTCCGATTTCGGCCGCCGCCGCCATCTGGTCGCGGCGGATCAGGCAGGCGCAGCGCAGCAGCGAGGTGAAGTTCGGCGCCTCGCCCCTGAGTTCAAGCACTTCGGCATGCAGCTTGGACACGAAGGCCGGGGTCGAGACCCCCTCGGCGCCGGCGATGTCATCGACGATCTTCCAGAACGACCGCTCCAGCCGGATGCTGGTGCTCTGGCCGTTCAGCCGCATGCGCCGGGTTTCAGGCTGGTAGTCCTCTGGATCCTGTCCGGCGAAAATTCGACACATGACCGCTCCTCCCCGAGTAATCCGCGAAGCGTCATCTTTGATCCGCCGCCGGGCATTTGCAAGGCGATCGCGTTTTCGTGCGGGCCCGGACGGCCCGCGAGGGGATCAGTCCGGGTCCGGCGCGTCGCCGGAGCCCGGCGCGAATTCGGCGCGCAGCGCCGCGTCGTCGCGCCCCAGCGCCGGGACCGGGGCCAGCGCGTCGCCGCGCCAGGGCGTGCGCGCCGGGGGCGCGGGAACCTGCGCGCGCCGCCCGTCGGGCAGGGTCAGGGAGGCCATGCGCAGCGCCGGATGCGCGAGGACCGCCGGAAGATCGCGCATTGCGCCATGGGCGATGCTGGCCGCCTTCAGCCGCGCCGTCAGGTCGCTGCGCGAAAATCGCGCCGTGGCGGCGGCGATCAGCGGTTCGAGTTCGGCGCGCCGCGCGGTGCGCGCGCGATTGTCGGCGAAGCGCGGATCGGCCGCCAGTTCGGGCGCCTCCAGCGCCTGTTCGCACAGCCGGGCCCATTCGCGTTCGTTCTGCACCGCGATGATCACCTCGCCGCCGTCGCGGCAGGGATAGGCGCCGTAGGGCGTGATCGAAGGGTGGCGCATGCCGATGCTGCGCGGCCCGGCGCCGGCGCCGATCTGCTGCAGGATCGGCGCCGCCATCAGATCGGCCATGCTGTCAAACAGCGACAGCGACAGGTGGCAGCCGACGCCGCTGCGCGCGCGCAGCGCCAGCGCCTCCAGAATCGCCCCATGGGCGTTGACCCCGGTGAGGATGTCGGCGATCGACACGCCGATGCGCCCGCCGCCGCTGATCGCCGACAGCCCGCTTTCGGCCTGGATCAGCATGTCATAGGCTTTCATGTCGCTGCAGGGGCCGGTTTCGCCATAGCCCGAGATCGCGCAGGTGATCAGCCGCGGGTTCGCCTTGCGCAGATCCTCGGCCCCGAGCCCCAGCCGCGCCGCGGCGCCCACCGCCAGGTTCTGCACGAACACGTCGGCGCGGGCCAGCATCCGCCGCATCAAGGCCAGGTCGCCGGGCTGCTTCAGATCGAGCCGCAACGACTGCTTGCCCCGGTTGGCCCAGGTGAAATAGCTGGATTCGCCCTTGACGAAACCGTCGTAGCCGCGGGCGAAATCGCCCTCGGGGCGTTCCACCTTCACCACCCGCGCGCCCGCATCCGCCAGCCGCGCGGTGCAGACCGGCGCCGCCACCGCCTGTTCCAGCGACACCACGAACACCCCGTCCAGCGGCATTTGATCCCGGGTCATGACCCCCGCCTAGAAGGAGCGCGGCATGTGCAGCACATGTTCGCCGATGAAGGACAGGATCAGGTTGGTGGAGATCGGCGCCACCTGATACAGCCGGGTTTCGCGCAGCTTGCGCTCGATGTCGTATTCGGTGGCGAAGCCGTAGCCGCCATGGGTCTGAACGCAGGTGTCCCCGGCGGCCCATGACGCCTCCGAAGCCAGCAGCTTGGCCATGTTGGCCTCCGCCCCGCAGGGGTGTTCGGCGTCGAAAAGGCGGGCGGCCTCGCGGGTCATCAGTTCGGCGGCGCGCATCTGGGCATAGGCGCGGGCGATGGGGAACTGCACCCCCTGATTGCGCCCGATGGGGCGGCCGAACACTTCGCGTTCGCTGGCGTAGGCGGCGGCGCGTTCGATGAAGAATTTCGCATCGCCGATGCATTCATGGGCGATGAGGATGCGTTCGGCGTTCATGCCGTCGAGGATGTAGGCGAAACCGCGCCCTTCCTCGCCGATCAGCGCGTCGGCGGGGATGGCGAGGTCGTCGAAGAACAGCTCGGTGGCGTGGTGGTTCATCATCGCGTCGATGGGGGCGATGCGCAGCCCGGCGCCGCGCGCCGCGCGCATGTCGACGAGAAAGGCGCTCAGCCCCTCGGTCTTGCGCGCGCATTGCGCCTTCGGCGTGGTGCGGGCCAGCAGCAGCAGCAGGTCGGACTGCTCGGCGCGGCTGATCCAGACCTTCTGGCCGTTGACGATGTAGCGATCCCCGTCGCGCCGCGCGGTGGTGGCGATCGAGGTGGTGTCGCTGCCCGCCTTCGGTTCGGTGACCCCGAAGGCCTGCAGGCGCAGCTCGCCCCGGGCGATGGCCGGAAGATAGCGGGATTTCTGCGCCTCGGAGCCGTGGCGCAGCAGCGTGCCCATGGTGTACATCTGCGCATGGCAGGCGCCGGGATGCCCGCCCGCGCGGGATATTTCCTCCAGAATCGCCCCCGCCGCCGCGACGCCGAGCCCGGCGCCGCCGAAGGATTCCGGGATCAGCGCCGCCAGATGCCCCGCCTCGGTCAGCGCCGCGACGAACGCGTCGGGATAGGCTTTTTCGGCGTCGAGCCCGCGCCAGTAGGCGCCGGGAAAATCGGCGCACAGCGCCGCCACGCCGTCGCGAATGTCCTGAAAGTCGTCCATGGGCGCCCGATCCTGTTCAACCGGCGGCGCGCGCCGCCGCCGGTTGACCAGGCGCCTGACCCCGCGCGGCTGGCCACCCCCGCGCCGGCGCGCCGGCGCGGTCGCAGGGGGCGATGGTCATGCCCCGGGGCAGCAGGGTCTCGGCGTCGCCGCAGGCCATGGCCAGGCGGTCCGCGTCCAGCCCGCGCACGCCGGTGAGATCGGCGCCCGACAGGTTGGTGCGCCGCAGCAGCGCGCCGTCGAGATCGGCGCCGCGCAGATCGGCGCGCTGCAGCCGGGCGCTCGACAGCCGCGCGCCGCTCAGATCGGCGTTGCGAAACAGCGCGCCGCCGGCGGCGATGCGGTCGAGATCGGCGTTGCGCAGATCCGCATCGGAGAAATCGGCGTTCGCCAGCGAGGCGCGCTCCATGTCCACGCGCTCCATCCGGGCGCCGCGAAACGACGCGCCGTCGGCGCGAATGCGGCGCAGCAGGGCGCCGCGGATATCGGCGTCCGACAGGTCGGCGACGGTCAGGTCGGCGGATTCCAGATCGATGTCGCGCATGTCGGCGCCGGTCATGCGGGCGCCGGTCAGGGTGGATTTCTCCAGATCCGCGGCGCGCAGGCGGGCGCCGGTGAAATCGGCGTCGGGGGCGAACATGCGCTCCATCTCGGCGCGGCGCAGATCGGCCTCGCCGAAATTGACGCCGGGCAGTCTTGCGGTCTTCAGATCCGCCTCGCGCAGCACCGCGCCGCTGAAATCGCCGTTGGCGAGCGTCAGCGCGCGCAGGCTGTGGGCGCGCAGGTCGCAGCCCGGGCAGCCGCCATTGGCGATGATCGTCTCGGCGTCCATGGAAAGCGCCGGCAGGGCGGCGAACAGCGCGCATGAAATGCTGATGGCGAGGGTGGTGCGCAGGCGGGTCATGGGCCGGGCTTTCAACTGTTGTCGCGGGGTCGGGTCCAATATGGGCGCCCGCCGCGGCGGCGTCCAGACGCGGCGCGACGACACCCGCCTAGGCGGGATCGCGCCGGAAGCGCGCGTAATCCCCGACCCGCTGGCGCCCGATGCGCCGCAGGATCGCCACCCAGGCCGCCAGCCCCTCGTCGATCGAGGACAGGCGGAAAAATTCGTTGGGCGCATGGTAGTCTTCATCCGAGAGCGCAAACGAAAACATCACCGTGTCGATGCCCAGCCCCCGCGCCACGATATCGGCGAGCGGCAGGCTGGCGCCGATGCGCACCCGCAGCGGCCGGGCCCCGGCGGCGGTTTCCAGCGCGTCCTCGGCGGCCAGCAGCAACGGGTGATCGGGGGGGACCTCGTAGGCCCCGGCCCAGCCGCGCCGGTCGGTGACGCTCAGCCGCGCGCCCGCCGGGCAGGCGGCGGCGAGATGCGCGACGACCGCATCGCGCACCGCCTGCGGGTCCTGGCCGGGAACCAGACGCATGGTGAGCTTGGCGTGGGCCTCGGCCGGGATCACGGTCTTGGCGCCGGCGCCCTGATAGCCGCCCCACATGCCGTTGACCTCCAGCGTCGGGCGCAGCCACAGGCGTTCCAGCATGCCGTAACCGGCCTCGCCCGCGGGCGCGGCGTCCAGCGCCGCGAACATCTGCGCCGCATTGTCGGGGATGGCGGCCAGCGCGGCGCGCGCGGCGGCGTCGGGTTCGGCGACGCCGTCATGAAAGCCGGGCACGGCGACGCGGCGTCGGGCGTCGTGCAGCCCGGCGATGATCTCGGCCATCACGTGCAGCGCATTGGGGACGATGCCGCCATAGCGCCCTGAATGCAGGTCCTTGCAGGCGGTGCGCACCGAAAACTCCAGCCCGCCATTGCCGCGCGAACCCACATTGATCGCCAGCAGGTCCGGGCGCCAGCGGGCGCCGTCCGCCGACAGGATCGCGTCCGCCGCCAGCAGGTCGCGATGGTCGCGCAGGATGGCCGAGAGCGAGGGGCTGCCGGTTTCCTCCTCGCCCTCGAACAGCAGCTTGACATTGACCGGCAACCCGCCCTCTACGGCGAGAAAGGCGGCGAGGGTCTCGAGCGCGACCATGCTCGGCCCCTTGTCGTCCGAGGCCCCGCGCCCGTAAAGCCGCCCGTCGCGCAGCGTCGGTTCGAAAGGCGGCGTCGTCCATTTGTCGAGCGGGTCGGGCGGCTGCACGTCGTAATGACCGTAGACGAGGATGGTGGGCCGGTCCGCGACCCCGCGCCGTTCGGCGTAGATCGCCGGATGCCCCCCCGGGGGCGCTTCGAGCCGCTGAATCCGCGAGAAACCGATCTCGGCGAGGCGGGTTTCGATCAGGCGGCGCGCGTCTTCCATGCCCTGCGCAAATCCCGGATCGGCGCCCACGGAGGGGCAGCGGATCAGATCGCAGAGCCGCTCGATGGCCGCCGCGCGCCCGGCCAGCGCGTGGGTCAAGACCGGATCCTGACCGGGGGGGTGATCGGGGGCGTGACCGGGCGGGGTCACGCCACGCCGCCGTCGACGCTCAGCACCTGACCGCTGATCCATCCGGCTTCGTCGCCGGTCAGGAAAGCGACGGCGGCGGCGATGTCCTCGGGGGCGCCGATGCGCCGGGTGTGGATGCGCTCCACCAACCGGCGCTGGCCCTCGGGGCCGTAGCCGTCCCATTGCGCCCGGGTCGCCGGGTTGGAGAGCACGAAGCCCGGGGCCACGGAATTCACCGTGATCCCGTGGCGGCCCAGTTCATGGCTGAGCTGGCGGGTGAGGCCGATCAGCGCGTGCTTGGCGGCGGCGTAGGCCTGGATGCCGGTGAGACTGGGGCGCAGCCCGGCGCCCGAACTGATGGTGACGATCCGCCCCCGGCCGGCTTCGCGCATCGCCGGCGCGACCGCCTGCGCCAGAAAGAAGGCGCTGTCCACATTGGCGGCGAACACGGCGCGCCAGTCATGTTCCTGCACCTCCTCGACCGGGCGCCCGGTCTGGCCGCGCACGCCGCCCGCGGCGTTGACCAGAATGTCCGGCGCGCCGTGATCGCGGGTCACCGCGGCGAACAGCGCCGCCGCATGTTCGCGCGATCCCAGATCGGCGGCGATGGCCGGCAGCCCGAGCCGGTCGCGCGCCGCGTCGAAATCCGCGCCGGCAAGGTCGCTGACCACGACCTGCGCGCCGTCCCGCGCCAGCCGCGCGGCGATGGCGGCGCCGATGCCCCCGACCGCGCCGGTGACCAGCGCCACGCGCCGGGTCATGGCCGCGCCCGCGCGGGCAGGGCGGCGGCCAGCTGCGCGAAGGTCTCGGGCGATTGCGCGCGGCGCCCGTCCTCGATGTCGTGGATCAGCTCGGTCAGCCGGGTCAGCAGCGGCGCGGCGATGCCGTGACCGGCGCCGATTGCGGCGGCGACGCCGATCTGGGGGTCGACCTCGGTGCGTCGCCTGCGCACCGCCAGGTCGCGCCAGACGCCGCTATGGGTCTTGGCGGTCCCGGCGTTGAACGCCGCCAGCCGGGCCAGGCAGGCGCGGGCGGCGGCCTCGGGGGCGGCGGGCATGAAGGCCGCGGGTTCGAAGCCGTTGAAGGGGCGCGGCGCGGCGCCCTCGGCGCGCGCGATCAGCATCATTTCGCGGGCCAGCCCGATCAGCGCCGGCGCCCGGGCGGGATCGGCGAAATTGTCGGTCATGCTGTCATTGCTGAGCGCGGTGGCGAACAGCATGGCGCCGTAGCCGAGCTTGCCCCAGAGGTAATCCCAGATGCTGTCGGTCAGCACGGCGTCGGGTTCGAACAGCTTCAGCAGCGCGAACATGTCGCGGGTGCGGGGGCGGGTGGTCCCGTCGATCTCGCCCACCGCCACGGCGCCGCGATTGCCCAGCAGGATGCGCCCCGGCGCCAGCCAGTCGGCGCCGAAATTGACCAATGCGCCCATGCAGCGATCAGCCCCGGCCATGTTCGCGATCAGCCGTTCGTTGAGCCCGTTCTGCGCCGACAGCACATAGCCGTCAGCGGCCAGATGCGGCAGCAGGGCGGTCATGGCGGCCTCGGTGTCCTGCGCCTTCACCGCCAGCACCACGCGGCCATGCACGCCGTCGAGCCGCTCGGGCGCGACGCAGGGCACCACCTGTCGGAAGGCGTTGATCGGGCCCTCGATGGCCAGCCCGTCGCCGGCGCAGGCCCGGGCGTGGGGTTCGACGATGTCCACCATCCGCACCGGAATCCCGGCGCGCGCCCACCAGGCGCCGAGCACGCCGCCGATGGCCCCGGCCCCCCAGATCAGGATTTCGGGCCGAACGCCGGCGTCAGGGGCCGCGCCGCTCATGCGCCGGGATCGCCCGGATCCGGCCATGGGCCTTCGAGCGCCGCGCGGGTGTCGGCCACCCCCACGGCCCAGAGCGCCAGCATGTCCGCGTCGGATCGCCGCCACGGCCCGCCGAAGGCGCCGTCGCCCAGCATCGCCCGGGCCTGGGCCGGGGGGGCGACGCGCGCCGCCTGCATGTCGGGGGCCGGCTTTTCGCCCTCGGGCGCCGGGGCGTGGGCCAGCCGGGTCCAGGGGTAGTTCTCCATCCAGTTGGCGTGGCTGCCGGTGGGATCGATGGCCTGCACCTTGGCCCAGGTGGCGGGGGCGTTCCACCAGTTGTGGAATTTCACCGAGATGTCGGGCCAGTCCGCCATCAACTGCTGCGCCTGCGCGTCCACCGGGTTGTTGCCGCCATGGGCGTTGACGATGAGGATGCGCCGAAAACCGCCGCGCCGCATCGATTCGACCGCGTCGCGCACCACCGCCAGCAGGGTTTCGGGGCGCAGCGAGATGGTGCCCGGATAGGCGCTGAAATACGGCGCCAGCCCGTAGGGGATCACCGGGAACACCGGCACGCCCAGCGGCTCCGCGGCGTCGATCGACACCTTTTCGGCGAGGATCGCATCCACGCAGAGCGACAGCTGCGCGTGCTGTTCGGTGGACCCGATGGGCAGCACGCAGCGCGGATCGCGCGCCGCCTGGGCCTCCACGTCGCGCCAGTTCATGTCGGCGATCTTCATGATGTCTTCCCCCTGCTGGTGTCGGCCGCCGCGGGCGCCCCGCCCCGCGCGTCGGTCGTGTCGGTCGCGTCGGTCATGTCCGTCGGGCCCGGCGGGCCGTCGGGCAGCGCGCTTGGCCAGTCGCCGGAATCCAGCACCATCTTGGCCATCAGCCGCGACAGGGTGGCGCGCTCGTCCTCGCTGAGGCTCGACAGCATGAGCCGTTCCTGCGTCACGAAGGCGGGCAGGGTTTCTTCGTAGAGCGCGCGCCCCGCCGGGGTCAGGCGCAGGGTCTGGTTGCGCCCCTGTCCCGGGGTGCGGCTGCGCTTGATCAGCTTCAGGCCCTCCAGCCGGGCGATGGCGCGCGACAGCGTGTTCTTGGGAAAGCCCGAGCTGCGGGAGATGTCGCGCGACCGCGCCCCGTCCGCCAGCGCCAGCGCGTAGACCACCACGTATTCCGGGCGGCTGAGCCCGTAATTGCGCTTCACCCAGTCGTAAAGCGGCACGTTGTAGCGCAGCGCCAGATAGTTGAGCCGGAAGGCCAGCCAGCACGGGTTGCGCCAGAGCTTGGCCTCCAGCATCGGATCCATGCCCGAGACCCCGCCGCCCGACGGCGCGCCGGGGATCGGCGGGCCCTGCGGGTTCGGCGCGCGGTCATCGGGGCGCTGGCCCCGTGCGGCCGTGTGACGCTGTTCGTTCATATGCGCGGGGGCTCCCTGACCTGCGATCCTGAAACGGCGATCCTGATGCGGCGAACCTGGCCGGCGAAGCTGGCGTTGCGATCCGGACCGGCGAAGCTGGCGTTGCGATCCGGGACAGGCGACGCATGTTCCAATAAGAACTTGCTTTTGCCATATCGCGCTTGACGGGTCCAATAATAATGCTCATCCTCGGAATCGCAAGTTCCAAATGGAATTTAAACAAGGCGGGCAAACCGCCGCCATCATGCAACAGGAGAGGAAACCAGATGAGACACAGGTCATTTCTGCGACCGGCGGCGGTTGCGGTCGGGTTCGGGCTCGGGCTGGCGATGGCGGTCGGCGCCGCGTCCGCGCAGACCCTGACGATGGGGGTGCGCGGCGGGCCGGAATCGCTGGATCCGCATTATTCGGCGCTTGGCCCGCATGCCGAGGCGGCCAAGCATATCTACGACACGCTGGTCTGGTCCGGGGACGATCTGCAGATCGAGCCGGGGCTGGCCCTGTCCTGGACGCCGATCGACGCGGACACCTGGGAATTCAAGCTGCGCGAGGGCGTGAAGTTCCATGACGGGTCGGATTTCGACGCCGAGGACGTGAAGTTTTCGATCGAGCGCATTCCCGTGGTCTCCGGCCCCACCACCACCACCATCTACGTGCGCCGCGTCAAGGAGGTGGAGATCGTCGACCCGCTGACCCTGCGCATCCACACCGACGGCCCGGCGGCGACGCTGCCGTATGATTTCGTGCGCCTGTTCATCGTCAGCAGCGACGCGGCGGCGGATTATTCGACCCCCGAAACCTCGGCCGCGGGCTTCAACAGCGGCAAGGCCGCCATCGGCACCGGCCCCTACAAGCTGGTGAGCTGGGAGCCCAAGGGCGATCTGGTGCTCGAACGCTTCGACGACTACTGGCGCGGCAAGGGCGCCTGGGAAAAGGTCATCCGCAAGGAGATCCCCAATGACAGTTCGCGGCTGGCGGCGCTGAAGGCGGGGCAGGTGGACGTGATCAACTACGTCTCCTCGGTGGATTACCTGGCCCTGCAGCGCGATCCCGACGTGGACGCGGTGATCGGCGACAGCGTCTACATCATGAACCTGGCCCTGGACCAGCGCGAGGACACGCCGCGGGTGCGCGCCAGGGACGGTTCGAAACTGGCGACCAATCCGCTGCGCGACCAGCGGGTGCGCGACGCCTTCGACCTCGCCATCGACCGCGAAACCATGGTGGAGATCGTGCTCGAAGGCCTCGGCAAGCCGGCCAACCAGATGATGCCCCCGGGCTTCTTCGGGTCCAACGCCGCCATTCCGACGCCCGAATACAACCCCGGGAAGGCCAGGGCCCTGCTGGCCGAGGCGGGCTATCCGGACGGGTTCGAGATCGACCTGTTCTGCACCGCCGACCGGCTGCCCGGCGACGGCGCGATCTGCCAGGGGCTGGGGCAGATGTTCAGCCAGGTGGGGATCAGGACCAATGTCAACGCGGTCTCCAAGACGGTGTATTTTCCGGCCCAGGCGCGGCTTGAGTATTCGGTGTTCATGAACGGCTGGGGCACGCTGACCGGCGAGGCCTCCTACACGCTGGGCGCGCTGGCCCATTCCAAGGCGCCCGATCTGAAGCTCGGGCAGTTCAACCGCATCGACTACGGCAACCCCAAGGTGGATGCGCTGCTGGAAGAGGGCGCGACCAAGCTCGATTTCGACGAACGCCGGGCGCTCTACGAAGAAGCCATGGCGCTGACCATGGCCGATCGGGCCTATATCTCGATCATCCAGCTGCAGACGGTCTGGGCCGCCAGGGCGGGGGCGCTGACCTTCACGCCGCGCTATGACGAGGATACGCTGGCCTTCTTCATCACGCCCAGGGGCTGAGGCCCGGCCGGGCGGCCGGCCCGGCGCGGGCCCGGGGGGACCCGCGCCGGGGCCGCCGGCCGCCCGGCTTCAACCGGGTATCGGGGGGCGCCGGCCGCCCGATCCGCTGAACGCAGGCCCATCGGGGGGGCGCAATGCTGGGCTTCGTCATCCAACGCTTCCTGCAGGCCGCGCTGGTCATGGCGGTGATGTCGGTGATCGTGTTCGTGGGCGTCTACGCCATCGGCAACCCGGTGGACATCGTCATCCCCCCCGACGCCACCGAGGACATCCGCGCCGAGGCGATCCGCCGGCTCGGGCTCGACCGGCCCCTGTGGGAACAGTACTGGATCTTTGCCGGCAACCTGCTGCAGGGCGATTTCGGGCGCTCCTTCGTCTACAACATCCCGGTGCTGGAGCTGATCGGCGGGCGGCTGCCCGCGACGCTGGAACTGGTGCTGATCTCGGTGATCTCGGCCGCCGTGCTGGGGGTCGGCCTCGGGGTCTATGCCGGCTACCGCCCCGACAGCTGGATTTCGAGGACCATCATGGCGGTGTCGGTGCTGGGGTTCTCGGTGCCCTCGTTCTGGGTCGGGCTGATCCTGATCATGACCTTCGCGGTGTCGCTGGGCTGGCTGCCGGCGGGCGGGCGCGGGGACACGGTGACGCTGTTCGGGGTCAGGTGGAGCTTTCTCACCGGCAACGGGCTGGCGCATATCGTGCTGCCCGCCGTCAACCTCGCGATCTTCAAGCTGGCGATGATGATCCGGCTGGCGCGCGCCGGCACGCGGGAAACCATGCTGAGCGACACCATCAAGTTCGCCCGCGCCGCCGGGATCCGCGAAAGCGTGATCCTGCGCCGCCACCTGCTGAAGCTGATCTCGATCCCGATCATCACGGTGTTCGGGCTCGAGCTCGGTTCGACCCTGGCCTTCGCGGTGGTCACCGAGACGATCTTTTCGTGGCCCGGGGTGGGCAAGCTGATCATCGATTCCATCGCCGTGCTCGACCGCCCGGTGATGGTCGCCTATCTGATCCTGATCGCGCTGCTGTTCGTCAGCATCAATTTCACCGTCGATCTGGCGTTCGCGCTGATCGACCCGCGGATCCGCGCGAGGACCGCGTCGTGAACGCCGGGGACAAGGCGCATGCCGCCCGCAGGTCTGCGCCCGGCACGCCCCCCGGCACGCCCCCCGGCACGCCCCCCGGCACGCCCCCCGGCACGCCGTTGAGCCGGTTCTGGGCCGAATTCCGCGAGAACCGCGTCGCGGTGGCGGCCCTGCTGGTGGTGCTGGTCATGGCGGCGCTGGCGATCTTCGCGCCGCTGGTCTCGCCGCAGGACCCCTATGACCTCGCCTCGCTGTCGCTGCGCGACGCGCGCCGGCCGCCGGGCTATGTGGGGACCGGCGGCTACCTGCATGCGCTCGGCACCGACCCGCAGGGGCGCGACCTGCTGTCGGCGATCTTCTTCGGGCTGCGGATCTCGATCCAGATCGGGCTGGCGGCGGGGGTGGTGGCGCTGAGCATCGGGGCGACGCTGGGCATTCTCGCCGCGTATCTGGGCGGGTGGCTGGAATCGCTGATCATGCGCATCGTCGATCTGCAATTGTCCTTTCCGGCGATCCTGCTGGCGCTGGTGCTGGTGGCCTTGCTGGGGCAGGGCAAGGGGCCGCTGATCGCCGCGCTGGTGGCCGCGCAATACGCCTATTTCGCCCGCACCGCCTATGGCGCCGCCACGGCGGAGCGGCGCAAGGACTACATCGAGGCGGCGCTGGCCACGCCCCTGAGCGGGCCGCGGGTGGTGCTGCGCCACCTGCTGCCCAACTGCATGCCGCCGCTGATCGTGGTGGCCACGGTGCAGATCGCCAACGCCATCAGCCTGGAGGCGACGCTGAGCTTTCTCGGCCTCGGCCTGCCGGTGACCGAGCCGTCGCTGGGGATGCTGATCGCCAACGGGTTTCCCTACATGATGAGCGGACGCTACTGGATTTCGGTCTATCCCGGCGTGGCGCTGATCATCCTGATCGTCGCCATCAACATCGTCGGCGATCAGATCCGCGACCAGGTCAACCCGAGGCTGCGGCGATGACCGATGTCCTGCAGGTGACCGATCTGAAAACCCATTTCCCGACCCGGGCCGGGCTGGTGAAGGCGGTGGACGGGGTGTCGTTTTCGCTGGCGCGGGGCGAAATCGTCGGGCTGGTGGGCGAAAGCGGGTCGGGCAAGACCGTGACCGGGTTTTCGCTGCTGGGGCTGGTGGACCCTCCGGGGCGGGTGGTCGCCGGGTCGATCCGGCTCAACGGGCAGGACCTGGTGGGGCTGGCGGAAGCGGAGCTGCGCAAGCGCCGCGGGCGCGAGATCGCCATGATCTTTCAGGACCCGATCGCCACGCTGAACCCCATGCTGACCATCGGCCGACAGATGCGGCTGGCGATCGAGGCCCATGAGCGGATCTCGGGCAGGGCCGCCGCGGCGCGCTGCGCCGAAATGCTGACCCGGGTGGGGATTCCGTCGGCCAGGGCGCGGCTGGCCGCCTATCCGCACGAGTTTTCCGGCGGCATGCGCCAGCGCGTGGCCATCGCCATCGCGTTGCTGCACAGGCCCGGGGTGATCGTCGCCGACGAACCCACCACGGCGCTCGACGTGTCGATCCAGGCGCAGATCCTGAAGCTGATGGGCGATCTGGCGCGGGATTTCGGGGTGGCGCTGATCTGGATCAGCCATGATCTGGCGGTGGTGTCCAATCTGGCGACCCGGCTGCTGGTGATGTATGCGGGTCGGGTGGTCGAGGAAGGCCCCACCGGCGCGGTGCTGCGCGATCCGCGCCATCCCTATACGCAGGGGCTGATCGCCTCGCTGCCCGCCGCCGCCCATGCCGGGGCGCGGCTGCGCCAGATACCCGGCGCGCCGCCCGCCCTGCTGTCGCTGCCGCCGGGCTGCCCGTTCGCGCCGCGCTGCGATCGCGCCGGCCCGGATTGCGACGAGGCCCCCGGCGTCACGCGCGACGTCGCCCCCGACGGCCCCCGCGCCTGGCGCTGCGTGCGCCCGGTGCGCGCCGGGGCGGCGGCGTCATGAACGCGTTTCTCAGCATCGAGGGCGTCAGCCGCGATTTCGGCCCCAACCTGTCCATGGGCGAGCGCATCGCGGCGAAGCTCGGCGCGGCGGTGGAGACCAGATCGGTGCAGGCGGTCAGCAACGTGTCGATCAGCGTGGCGCGGGGCGAGACCCTGGGGCTGGTGGGCGAATCCGGCTGCGGGAAATCCACGCTGGGGCGGGTGGCGGCGGGGATCCTGGCGCCCGGCGCCGGGCGGGTGCTGCTCGACGGCCAGCCGGTGATGCGGGACGGGGTCAAGATCACGACGCGGGTGCAGACGGTGTTTCAGGACCCCTTCGCCTCGCTGGACCCGCGCATGAAGGTCGGCGACGCGGTGGCCGAGGGGCCCATCGCCCACGGGCTGACGACCCGCGCCAAGGCCCGCGCCCATGTGGCGGCGTGGTTCGCGCGGGTCGGGCTCGACGCCCAGGCCGCCGGGCGCTATCCGCACCAGTTTTCCGGCGGCCAGCGCCAGCGCATCGCCATCGCCCGGGCCCTGGCCATGGAGCCCGACCTGCTGATCTGCGACGAACCGGTGGCCTCGCTCGACGTGTCGATCCAGGCGCAGATCATCAATCTGTTCCTGGATCTGCGTCGCGATCTGGGGCTGACCTGCCTGTTCATCAGCCATGACCTGTCGGTGGTGCGCCATGTCAGCGACGCCATGGCGGTGATGTATCTGGGGCGCATCGTCGAACAGGGCGGCGCCCAAGAGGTGTTCGAAACCCCGGCGCATCCCTATGCCCAGGCGCTGCTGGCCAGCGTGCCGAAGCTGGCGCTGGACGGGGCGCGCGCCGGCTTCACGCCGATCGCGGGCGAGATCCCCTCGCCGCTGGCGCCGCCGCCGGGCTGCCATTTCGCCCCGCGCTGTCCGCTGGCCGAAGACCGCTGCCGCCGCGTTGCGCCGCCGCTGGACGCCATCGCGCCCGGGCGGCGCGTCGCCTGCCACGTGGCCGCCGCGCGATTCGCGGCGCGGGCGGAGGCATAGGCGCGGCGCGGAGGTGGGGGGCGCGCTGCCGCGGCGGCGGGTTTTTTTTCATCGCCAAGCTTACATTATAAAAACTGAATGTATAAATGCAGGCAGGAAACGCCGCCCGCCGCCCCACCGGAGCGGGCCAGACAGGAGAACCCCAATGAACGCCCAACGCGCAACCATGAGCATCGCCGGCGCCTTCGTCCTCGTCAGCCTGGCGCTGGCCCATTTCAGCGGTCAGATCGACCTGTCGCAATTCGGCTGGCTGTGGTTCACGGTGTTCGTGGGCGCCAACCTGTTCCAGTCCGGCCTGTCGGGTTTCTGCCCGCTGACCCGGATTCTGAAGGCGATCGGCGCGCATTGACGCCGGGCGCCGGATCGGGGCGGGTCGGCTTTCCGGCGCGCTGCAGATCTCGCAGAGCTTTTCCAGCAGCGCCTCGACGATGATGAAGAACCTGATGAACAAGAAGGGCGTCACCTCGATCGAGGATCTGCGCGAGGCGACGATGGATTGCGAGGCGCGCATGATCGCCTGCCAGATGACGCCGGTCCTGTTCGAGCATTCGCCCGGCGACATGATCGTGGGCGTCGAGATCGGCGGCGCCGCGACCCATATGGGCGCCGCGTCGAAATTCGCCGTCAACCTGTTCATCTGAACCGGAAAGACGCCCGGGGACGGGCCCGGCGCCGGCGCCGCCCGCCCGGCCCCCTGAGCGCCGCCGCCAGCCCGGTGGAGACCACCGTCTTGCCCGAGGATTCATGGGCGGCGGAAATCATGAAGGCGGTCATGGCGTCAGGCCTTCAGCGGCAGGAAATCCCGGTCGCGCGCGGCCCAGAGCCGTTCGGCCTGCGCCTGCGCGTCCGGGATGTCCGCGGCCTTGCCCATGGCCTTCAGCGCGATGGCCAGCGTGCCGGTGACCGAGGCCGCGGCGTAGGCGTCGTCGCGATCGCCGCGCCAGAACCCGATCAGCGAGGCCACATCCATGTCCAGATCCGCGGCCTGATGCGGATCGGGGAGCAGGGCGGGCCAGGTTTCGGTGGTGGATTCATCCGCGCCGTGGGTGCTCAGCACCGCCGTCGGCTTGTTGGGGCGGCGCTCGATCTCGCCGCCCTCGCCGCGAAACACCGCCATGTGCGGCTGGTCGAGCAGCATCGCCGCGCCGGCGTGGATGTCCATGAAGCCGCGATGGAAGATGCCCTGCAGCATCACCGGCGCGTTGAACGGGTTGAGCATGCGCGAAAAGCTGTGCACGGGCGAACGCAGCCCCAGCAGCGGGCGCAGTTCGATCAGGTGGCGCAGCATGGGGCTCAGCACCTGCAGCGGCGTGTAGGCGAAATTTCGCCCGGCGAGGTGATGGGCGGCCTGGGTCAGGCTGTCGGCGATCGGCAGGCCGAGGCGCTGCAGGGTCTCGCGGGTGTAGACCCGCCCCGGAGTGTGTCCGCCGGTCCCGTGCATGAACACCCTGCGCCCGGCGCCCGCCAGCGCCAGCGCCGACAGCAGGAACCAGGGCAGCTGGATGCGCTTGCCGGCGTAGGAGGACCAATCCAGATCCACCGCCGGCATGTCGGCGGGCAGGTCGAAGCCTTCGCGGGCGGCGAGCGTGAAGCCGGCGATCTCCTCGGGGGCTTCCTCCTTCAGGCGCAGCAGCATGAGGAAGGCGCCGATCTGTTCGGGTTCGGCCTCGCCGCGCAGGATCATGCCCATTGACTCCCGGGCCTCGTCCAGCGTCAGGGCGCGGGTCTTGGTCTTGCCGCGCGCCAGGATGGCGACGTATCTGGCGAAAGGATGGGGCTGTTGCATGGCGGCTCCTGATTGGGTTGGCGTCATTCGGCTTTGCCCGTCGCGAGCGCGGCGACATTGGCGTCCGACAGGTTGGCGGGCAGGATGCGCAGGGTCTTGACGCCCGGCATGGCGATCGCCGGCGGCGCCGCGAACGCCCCGGCGGCGGCTCGGCCGGGCGATCGGCAGCGGGCCGAAAGGCCGCCCGCCAAGGCGGCAGGCGACGGTGACGACAAGGGACGCAGAGCGTGCGGCTTTCCACGGCGCCCTTGCCGCGCGGGGCCCAGGATGTCCGGTTCTCGTCGGGGATGGTTTGGTGGATGAAGGCGCGCGCCGTGTCGGGGCAGGCCATCATGCAGCGGCGGCGGCCGATGCCGCCATGCTTGTCCGCCGGCACGATGCCGTCGGGGCGGATGACGGGCGCGCCGGTGGGGCGGACATCGACGCAGGGCGGGTCGGCGCAATGCCGGCACATCATCGGCGGCGAGGCCTCGCGCCCGGTGGCCATGCCCGTCGCCCTTCCACCGCAGCGCGGCCTTGTCGCCCTTCGGCAGCCGGTCCTGAACATCCGCGTCGGGCATCGATTTGCGGCAGGTGAAACAGTCGAGCATGCCGCGCGCGATCGCCAGCCAGCCGCGGATTTCATGCCCCGAGGGGCGCGAGCCCTGACAGGGCGGGGTCTTGTGCACGCAGGTCGCGCATTTGCAGGAATGACCGCCCTGAAAGATCGTTTCCCCCAGATCCCGGCCGGCGGGGGTCTCGCCTTCGGCGAAGCGCCGAAACGTGGGGGCGCGGTTCGGGGAGATGTGGGTCATGGATTCGCTTCCGCTGCGGGCGCCGCGGCCCCGATTTCGTCGTCGTCGGTCTCCTGCCCGTCGAGGATGATGGCGTTGGAGACAAGCTGACGGACCGACAGGATCGAGTCCATGTCGTATCCGAAATTCGCCATGATCCTGGCGAACCGGGTCTTGCAGATGGCGCGGATCGCCGCCAGACGCGTGACCCCGGTCTCGTCCTCGATGTCCTCCTCCAGCCCTTCGAGCATGGCGCGCAGGGGCTTTTCCCGCAGCCCCGGATTGTTGCCGACGATCTTCACCTTGCCGATGATCTCGTTGCAGTATTCGGGCCCTTGCCCACGGTGTCGAGGACCTCGCGCGCCGCCATGGAGGTTTCCGCCGTGTCGATGCCATAGGGGCGGGACACCGAACAGCGGCGCCATTGCGAACATTGGCGGCAGTGGTTGCAGCACTCGTCGAGACCCTCCTCGGTCAGGTCGCGCGCCCCCACCAGTCACGGAAAATGCCTGCCGACGAAAGTGCGGCGACGCTGCGCAGCGGATCCGGGCGCGCCACCGGCATGTTCCTGGGATCGCCGGCGCCGAGGAAGCAACGGCATTTGTCGGTGCAGGCGCCGCATGTCACGCAGGTGTCGAGATAGGCCTGAAAGGCGCGGCTCTTTTTCGCCGGCTCGCCGGGAAAGCCCAGCGCCTCGGCATGGCCGGAATGCGCGGGGTGGGGTTTCGGATCGGCCATCCTCGTTCCGCTCGACTTCTTCGGCGGCGGCGATGACGTCGGCCGGTTCCCTGCTGCAGTCCGAGAAATTGGTGATCTCGCCGTCTTCGTCCTCGTGGGTGCGATCCCCTGCGGGTCGCCGGGGGTCAGTCCGCGGGTCTGCGGCGATTCGCGTAGAACCTGGGCGCGTCGCAATCGCCGAGACGCGGCGAGCGCAGCGGCGCTGGGCGCGGATCTTCGCGACGGGGCCGAGGGCGTCGCCGACAAGCCCCGACCCCCCGTCCGTCGCATGCAATCGCAACGATCAGAAATCGTCGAGCGCGCCGACCATGTATTGCACCACGTCCTCGGAATCGGTGTCCTCGACGCGCTTTTCCATCACCTTGCGGCCGCGATGCATGACCACCAGCCGGTCGGCCACCGAAAACACCTCGGGCAGGGTGTGGCTGATCAGGATCACCGGCGCCCCGCGTTCGCGCAGCTTGCGGATCAGCTCCAGCACCTTGCGCTGTTCGGGCACGCCGAGATTGTTGGTCGGTTCGTCCATGATCATCAGCCGCGCGTCCCAGTAGACCGCGCGGGCGATGGCGACGGCCTGGCGCTGGCCGCCCGACAGGGTCTCGATCGGGGCCTTCATCGACGGGATCTCGACATCGAGCGAGCGCAGCGCCTCGGCCGACTGGTCGTGCATGTAGCGTTCGTCGAGCGGGCGCAGCAGCCCGCCCAGCACCGATTTTTCCTTTTCGCGCCCGAGAAAGATGTTGCCCGCCACGTCCAGGTTGTTGGCCAGCGCCAGGTCCTGGTAGATGGTCTCGATGCCGCGTTCGCGCGCCTCGATGGGCCGGGTGAAGCGCACCTCCTCGCCGTTGAACAGGATGCGCCCGGCATTGGGTTCGTGCACGCCGGAGACGCATTTGATCAGCGTCGATTTCCCCGCCCCGTTGTCGCCGAGCAGCGCCACCACCTCGCCGGGGAACACGTCGAGGCTGACCTCGTCCACCGCCACCAGCCCGCCGAAGCGCTTGCTGAGGCCCTCGATCGAAAGCACCGGTTGCGCTGACATCTATCTGCTCTCGATCTTGTGGCGGATCATGTCGCGGGACTGGTCGATGAGCACCGCCAGGATCACCACCGCGCCGACCACGATGAACTGCCAGAACGGCTGCACGTTGAGCATCACCAGCCCGGTGGTCAGCACCGCGATGATCAGCGAGCCGATCACCGTGCCCACCACGGACCCCGACCCCCCGAACAGGCTGACCCCGCCGATGATCACCGCGGCGATCGAGGACAGCAGCAGCGGGTCGCCGATCACCGCCGACCCGGCGGTGAAGCGCAGCATGGACAGGAACCCCGCGACCCCGGCGGTGGCGGCGGACAGCATGTAAAGCCGGATGACGTGGCGTTCGACCGGCACGCCGGCGCGGATCGCGGCTTCGCGATTGCCGCCGATGGCGTAGGTGTAGCGCCCGAATTTCGTGCGCCTGAGCGCGTAGATCGCGACCGCCACGATGATCGCGGTCAGCAGCACCGGATAGGTGAAAATGCGATCCATGCGCCGCAGCATGGCGCCGGCGACCTCGGGGCGGGTGAAGAAATGCAGGCCGCCGCCCTCGCCGCGGATATAGTACATCAGCGCCTCGTTGCCGTAGTCGCGCACCCCGCGCGGCAGGCCGATGACGGTGGTGTTCTCGGACATCAGCAGCGCCACGCCGCGCACGATGAAGGACGTGCCCAGCGTGACGATGAAGGGCGGCACCTTGAGCCGCGCGATGATGACGCCGTTGATCAGCCCCACCATGGCGCCTCCCGCCACCGCGACGCCAAGCCCGGCGAGCACCGCCGCCGGCAGCGGCAGGCCCAGGTTGTAGACCTCGCGCAGGGCCAGCGCCGACAGCACCGAGGCGAGGCTCATCACCCAGCCCACCGACAGGTCGATGCCGCCGCTGATGATGACGAAGGTCTGCCCCAGCCCCAGCAGCAGCACCGGGGTGATGGCGACCAGGATGTTCTGGGAATTGCGCAGGGTCATGAAGCTGACCGCGCTGCCCGAGACCAGCGGCACCGAGATCACGAAGACCAGGATCAGCGCCGCCAGAAACACCCATGCCCAGACCTGGATGAGACTGAGCAGCAACTGCTCGCCGGCCGATTTGGTCCTGGCGGGCGCGAAGCCGGTCCCGGCCTCGCCCGCAGGCGGTTGCTGCGCCATCGCGATGTCCTGTGTTTTCGATCGGTCGCGGAGGGGAGGCCGGCGCGCCCGCGAAGGCGCCCCGGCGACGGTCGCGAAACGGGCTCCGAAAAGCCTATTTGGGCGTCTGGTAGATGAAGCGCGCCGCTTCGGGGTCGTCGACATTGTCGATGCTGATGATGGCGAACCCGGTCTCCACCCGCCGCGGCAGGCTGGTGACGCCGGCGGCGTCGGCGGCGGCGAACTGCACCGCCATGTAGCCCATGTCGAAGGGTTTCTGCGCCAGCACCAGGCTGACCACGCCTTCGCGCAGCTGCTCGATGGCGAATTGCGTGGCGTCGTAGGCGACCACGTTGACGGCGCCGCCGAGACCGGCGTTGACCACTGCGGTGCCGGCGCCCTGGGCGCTGAACACGTTGGTGCCGAACACGCCCACCAGATCGGGCACGCGTTCAAGGGTCGCGGCGGTCTGCTGCACGGCGGTGTTCATGTCGTCGAGGTTGAAATCGATGCCCACCACGTTGATGTCGGGAAATTCCTTGTCCATGACCTCGTTGAAGCCGATGGCGCGGCCCTCGACCGAGCTGACATTCGGGTTGGTCGAATTGATGTAGACATTGCCCTTGCCGCCGATCGCCTTGGCCAGACCGCGCGCCGAGATCCGACCGCCCTCCACATTGTCCGACCCGATATAGCTGAGCGGAAACGTCACCGGGCCGTTCACGTAGTCGCCGTCGCCCAGGAAGGTGTCGACGGTGATCACCTTGATGCCCGCCTCCAGCGCCGATTGCAGGGGGCCGACCATCTGATCCTTGTCGGTGGGCGCGATCACCAGATAGTCGATGTCGCCGCGCGCCACCATGGCGTCGAGGATCGGGGTCTGCACCTCGACGCCCCAGGTCGGGGGCACCTGCATCACCAGGTTGATCCCGAGATCGGCGACCGCGGCCTTCACGCCCAGTTCCATCACCTGATAGAACGGATCGACCACGCCGGGCAGGAACCCGATGGTGATCTTGCCGTCCTGCGCCGCGGCGGCGCCGGTCATCAGCGATGCGGCCATGGCGGCGGCGGCGATTCTGGATAAGATTCTCATTCCCATGTTCTCCCTGCGATTGGTCTGGCGTCTGGACGGCGTTGCTTTTCTGGGCGAAGCATATGAGGCCGTCGCAGGGCACCGTATCATGCATCCGGGAATTGTATATAAGCACTGTCGGGTTGTCTTTCGCGCCAAGCCGGGGGCGGCGCGGGCAGGGGTTCACGGCGCTCTCCCCCCGGCGGGGCGCGCGAAAACTGGTTGGCGCACGTGCAGGACTTCCGCTCCGAGGCCTTTCTGAAGGCCCATGTCAAAAGCATCATCGATTTCTACCGCCCCCGGGCGGTGGATCGCGAATTCGGCGGGTATTTTCAGGAATACCACGATGACGGGCGCATCGGCGATCGCAAGGTGCGGCATCTGGTGGGCTCCTGCCGCTTCGTCTACGGTTTCGCCGCCGCATACATCACCCTGGGCGACCCCGGCGATCTGGACAAGGCGCGCCACGGGCTGGATTTTCTCGACTCGGCGCATCTGCAGGCCGATGGCGGCTACGCCTGGATCCTGTCGGGGCGCGAGGTCGTCGACGGCGCCCGCCACTGCTACGGCCACGCCTTCGCGCTGCTGGCCTGGGCCATGGCGGCCAAGGCGGGGATCGCCGGCGCGCGCGCGCGGCTCGATCAGATCTGGGATCTGCTGGAGCGGCGGTTCTTCCTGCCGGACCATGATCTCTACGCCGACGAGATCGCCGCCGGGGACTGGTCGGCGGTGTCGCCCTATCGCGGCCAGAACGCCAACATGCACATGTGCGAGGCGATGATCGCCGCCTTCGAGGCCAGCGGCGAGGCGCGGTTTCTGGATCGCGCCGTCACGCTGGCGCGGCGCGTCTGCGTCGACCTCGCCGACGCGGTCCCGGACCGCAAGGGGTTCGTCTGGGAACATTACCGCCCGGACTGGACCCATGACTGGGATTACAATCGCGACGATCCCCACAACCTGTTCCGCACCCATGGCTATGTGCTCGGCCATTTCACCGAATGGGCCAAGCTGCTGATGCTGCTGCACCGCTATCGGCCGGCGCCGTGGATGATCGAGCGGGCGCGCTTTCTGTTCGACGCGGCGATGGAGATTTCTTGGGACGAGGCGCGCGGCGGCATGCGCTACACCATCTGGCCCGACGGCCGGCGGCTCGACGACACCCGCTATTTCTGGACCCATGCGGAAACCCTGGCGGCGGCGGCGCTGCTGGCGCTGGGCGCCGGCGCGCCGCGCTGCTGGGACTGGCATGACCGCATGTGGCGATTCGTGGACCGGCATTTCGTCGATCATCGCCACGGCGCGTGGTTTCGCATGCTGGACGCCGGCAACAGGCGCATCCCGGAACTGAAAAGCCCGGTGGGCAAGACCGATTACCACGGGCTCGGCGCCTGTTTCGAAATCTTGCAGGCGCTGAAGCATGGGGCGGATCCCGGGTGATCCGCCGGCGGGATCAGCGCCCGAGCCCGCGCATCGCCGCCGCCGCGGGCAGGTAGCGGTCGCGAAACAGCCGCGCATAGCAGGCGCTCAGCCCGGGGTCGGGGCGGCGGATCGGCGCCGGGCCGCGCATCGCCGCGACGGCCGCGTCGAGATCGTCGAACAGCCCGGCGCCGAGCGCGGCGAGCATGGCGGCGCCGAGGCTCACGGCCTCGTCGCTTTGCAGCACGGCGAGGGGCGCGTCGAAGGCCGCAGCCTTGATGTCGAGCAGCAGCGCGTTGCGCGCGCCGCCGCCGATGACGGTGATCGGGCGTTTCAGCGCCGCGGCGCGGGCGGCCCGGGGCAGCAGCAGCAGCAGGTGATCGCGGATGTTGCGCGCGTCGAAGGCCAGCCCTTCGAGCACCGCGCGATACAGCGCCGCGCGCCCGCTGTCGGCGGACAGGTGCAGGAAGGCGCCGGCGGGCCCGGGGCGGCGGTCCGGCGGCGAACCCACCCGCAGATGCGGCAGGAACACCACCCCCTCGGCCCCCGGCGCCACGGCCGCGGCGGCGCGCATGGTCGCGTCGTAGCCGCGGGTCTCGCCCACCAGCCCGCGAAACCATTCGATCGAGGCGCTGGCGGTGGCGAGATCGCCGCACACGTAGTCGAGCGCCCGTCCGTTGATCCGCAGCCGGCTCGCCACCAGTTCCCATTCCACGATGCGCGGATCGCGGGGGGCTTCGGGCATGGGCAGCAGCAGCGCCTCGGCGGTGCCCAGCGAATCCAGCAGCGCGCCGGCGCCGAACACCCCCGAGGCCAGCGCCCCGACGATATGGTCATGGCCGCCCGCCGCGACCAGGCAATCGGCGGGCAACCCGGTTTCCGCGGCCCTGTCGGCGCCGATGGTCCCCAGCGGCGCGCCGTTGTCGCGAAGCGGCGGCAGCATGGCCGGGTTGATGCCGATATCCGCCAGCAGCGCGTCGTTCCAGCCCCCCGCCGCCAGGTCCAGGCAGGCCATGCGCCCGGCGAGGCTGAAATCCGTGGCGATCTCGCCCGACAGCCGGAAGGCGATGTAATCGGCGACGTTCAGCCAGTGGCGGGTCTGCGCGAAGGCGCCCGGGTCCTGATCCCGCAGCCACAGCATCTTGCTCAGCCCGGCCAGCGCCGACAGCCGCAGGCCGCAGGTCATGTGCAGGCCCTTCACGTCGATGCGCGCCGCCAGCGCGTCGGACTGGGGCTGCGGGCTCTGGTCATACCAGGCCAGCGCCCGGGCCAGCGGCGACAGCCCCGCGTCCAGCGCCACGCCGCTTTCGCCGACGCTGGCGACGGCGACGGCGCGGATGCGCGCGGGGTCGTCGATCTGGCCCGTCGCCTGGCGAATCGAGGCCCGCGTCGCCGCCCACAGCGCCGCCGGGTCGAAATCGGCGCGCCCGGTCCGGGTTTCGATCGGCGTCGGCGCCGCGCCCTGCGCCGCCAGCGCGCCGTCGAGCGCGAACACCAGCGTGCGGATGCGCGTGGTGCCCGCGTCGATGCCGGCGACAAGGACGCCCTGGCCGGGCCGCGCGGCCATCTAGAGGTCGGCGGCGAGGACCGGATCGGTGATTTCCCGGTCGGCCTCGAGCGCGCGCTTGGGCGCGATGCCCTTCGCGGACAGCGCGTCGTGATAGACCCGCACCGCCTCGTCGGGCGCCAGCACGCCCTCGACCACCTGACGCATCAGCGTCAGCATGTCGATCGGGGAGTCCGCCAGATTGATCTTGCGCCCGAACAGCGCCACCCGCGCCCCGTGCTTTTCCGCCAGGTGCAGCAGGTTGAACGTGTCCGCCGTGGTGCCGCTGGCGCCGCCGAGCACGCCGACGACGATGTGGTCGTCGTAATTCGCCAGTTCCTCCAGCGCCCGGGCGCCGTTGTAGACGATTTTCAGGAAGCGCGGGCGTTCGCCCCCCGCCAGCCCGGCGAGCGCGCGCAGGATGGCGTCATTGACGAATTCGCCAAGCTCGCGCTGGGAAAACCCGGTCTCGACATTGGGGTTGAACACTTCGAGAAAGTGGTCGAGCCCATGGGCGCCGGCCTCCTGGCGGAAGTCCCAATAGGCCTCCAGCGTCGCCAGATCGCAGTCGAGATCGTTGACGAAGGTCATGGAATACAGCCCGAGCCGGGCGCCGCATTCCTTGGCCCGCCCGAGATTGACGCTGCGAAACGGCCGCGAGGGCTTTTGCAGGTATTCGGCGTGGCGGTTGTTCCAGATGTCGGTGGAATCGTTGTAGCGGACCGCCGGGGTGATCTTGGACCCGGTGAACAGCCCCTCCAGGTTCAGACGGTCAAAGCTGCTCAGCGACAGCAGCATGACGTCGACCAGATCGCCGTTCACCACCGCGCGGATCTGGGCGTGGTAGTCCTGAAGCGTCTTCAGGCGCCCCGAGGGCTGGCCGTCGGGGCCCGGCGCCGGGCCGGGGCCGAGGGTGGCGAAGCCCACATCCGCGTCCTTGGCGTCGGCGATGATGAAATCCGCGGGCGTGTAGGCGCCGGACAGGATGCGGGACAGCTTGACGTCCAGTCTTTTCATGTCGATGGGTTCCTGAAATTCCGATGGGCAAGGCATGTCGAGGCGCTTTCGGTCAGCGGCCCCGCCAGAGTTGAAACGCCGTGGATTCAACCCCTCGTGGCAGGACGCGCGCGGCTTTCTGGCGCAGCGCGCGCAGTATGACCGCGACGCGCGGCGTCGCGCAAGCGGCGCGATCGGGGCGAGGGACGAAACCGCTGCGAAACGGAAAAGGCGCGGCGGCGCTACAGCCGCCGCCCCCAGATCCGCGCCATGCACAGGCAGACGCGGCCCGGCGCCACGATCATGGCGATGGCCAGCAGATGCGCGCCCTCAAAGGCCCGGACCTCCGACATGGGGTTTCCCTTCCCGTGCTGTCCGGTCAGCCGTCAAGCCCGGCGGCGGCCATGCGCGCGGCGCCGAAGGGGCTGAGCCGGAACCGCTTGAGGATCTTGCCGGCGCCGAAATGGCTGCCCTCGTCGAGCGCGTCGCGCATGATCTCGTGATCCCAGAGCCCGCGCGCCCCGGCCCGCGCCAGCCGCCGCAGCACCGCGCCTTTCAGATGCAGGTCGCGGGGCACGGGGCCGTCTGGCGCGGGGATCGCGCGGCGCGGACGGCGCCCCCCCGGGCGCGCGGCGCGCGCAGCACCTCCACCGCCTGCGTGGATTGGGTGACCATCAGGAACCCGCCCTTGCTTCATCGCGGCCAATTTCAGGCCGGAAAGTGCATTCAGGCGCCGATAGCAACGCAAATTCCGCCAAAGCCGACCAAAACAAGAAATATCGCAGCAAATCATCCGGAAGCGCATCAAATGCCATGAAATGGTTGAGAATGGAGCGTAGATGTTCAATGCCTGAGAAACGAATGGGCCCCGCGCTGTTTCGCGCCGTGATCGAGGGCGTCTATCGCTGCGGCGCCCGCCTGCCCGCCGAACGGGCGTTGGGCGAAACCTTCGGGCTGTCGCGCAGCACCGTGCGCCAGGCGCTGGAACTGCCGGGCGAATACGGCATCATCGAGCGCCACGCCGGGCGCGGCTCGGTGGTCAGCTATCGTCGGGGCGCCGGCCCCGCGGACGCCGACGGCGGGGCGCGGGCGGGCGGCGAGCCCAACATGCTCGACCTCGACG